>JAACED010000009.1 GCA_011682695.1 Gammaproteobacteria bacterium | reverse complement strand
GGCCGGCGCCAGCCGGAAGAGGCGGAACAAACCCAACCCAAGACCCCCTCCGTCCTCGGCCAAAGCGCCGAGGACACCTCCCCCAACGCTCGGCAAGACCCCCTCCGCCCTCGGCCAAAGCGCCGAGGACACCTCCCCCAACGTCGGCCTGACGGCCTCCTGGGGGAGGAAACGGGCCTCCTGGGGGAGGAAACGGGCCTCCTGGGGGAGGAGACGGTCGGCCGCTGATCACGCCTCTTCGCGGCCCTGTGTGGATCTGTCCGGGTCGGATCGCCACATGACATAGGAGTACGGCAGGGAGACCACGATGATCCCCATCGTGCCGCCGATCACCAGCCACACCATGACGATCGGCCGGCCGATAAAGCCTCCGACGATCATCAGCGCACCGAGCAGCACGAAGAGTTTTCCTGCGAGTCGGTGCGTCTTGTTCCACGCCAGATTGCTCGTCAACGTCCACGGTGTGCGAATCCCCATCGTGAAGTTGCTCTTGAGCTTGCCGAGGAAATTCCCAATCACCATGAACATCGCCCCGACGAGGATCAACACGATGATCATCATGTTCAGTTCGTAGCCGACGGCGTTGCCCACCGCCGCTCCGTGGACACCCGCAAGCACCATCATGATCACGACCCAGAACGCGACGAACGCCTTCTGAGACTGGAGCAGGTTCGTTCTTCGCGGCTCGATCTTCGGCAGCGCAGCCATCAACAACGCGACCCCGATCGTGACCAGCGGCAGGAGCAGAAGCCCTTCGAACCTGGACCCGTACCGGTCGGGTGTTCCGTCGGGCCCGAAGTGCACGGGTATCTGTGACCCGGGCGGGAGCTTTCCCCAGGCCCACATCGAGACGGCAAACATGACCGCGACCACGAAGAGACTCCAAAGCAGCCCGGCTCGAATCGTTCGCTTGTCGATCATGGCTCCCTCACAACGTTGAACAGGTCGAGCAACGCGAGGAGGGCCTCTTCGAGAACCGAGACATTGAGTCGGTACACGATTGTTCTCCCCACCTTGCTTCCTTGGATGAGATCGGCGTCTCGGAGTACGTTGAAATGGCCGGACATGGTCGGCTTCGACAGCTCGAAGTGCTCGGCGAGCTCACCTGCAGTCATGTCACGCTGTCGCAGCAGTTGCAGGATCCGTCTTCGGGTCGGATCCGAGAGCGCCCGATACACCTCATTTCTTATTTTGGTCATTGCCGAAACGATAGTGGAAGACCGTTGCCGGTGCCCACGCGGTACCCGTACCCGGCTGTCACTTCACCGGATTCGTCAGTCCTGGCAGGTCGATCAACTCCGGCGTCCATCCAGGCTGCACCGGCATGACCCGAATCCGGGCGTCCACGATTGCGATCCCCTTGCCGGGAGCGAGGACCTTGACCGGATTGAGATCCATCTCCGAGATCTCCGGAACCGCCTCCGACAGCGCCGATACCCGCAGGATGACCTGCTCGAGGGCAGGGACGTCGACAGGGGGGTAGGAGCGATAGCCCTCGAGCAACTTGGCGGACTTGATGGAACGCACCATCTCCGCCGCCTCGAGATCCGTCACCGGGTTGATCCTGAAGGCGACATCGCCAACCAACTCGACCAGTACGCCACCCATCCCGAACACGATGAGCGGCCCGAACGCCGGATCCTCGGTCATACCGACCAGCACCTCGAGACCATCCTCGATCATCTTCTGGACCAGCACCCCCTCGGCATCCTCGACCAACCCCATCAATCGGCGGAACGTGTCGCGCACCGCCTTGTCGCCATGAACGTCGAGCACGACGCCGCCCAAATCGGACTTGTGGACCGCCGAACGTGAGATCACCTTCATCGCCACGGGCGACTTCAACCCCTTGGCGAACTTGACGGCCTGATCGGGGGTGGTCGCAACCGTCGAAGCGGGCAGGCAGAGACCGAATGCACCGAGAACTTCGTCGACCTCGGGCGGGTCGAGCCACCCCCCATCGTCTCCGAAACGCTCGAGTGCCTTGCGGGCGACCGCCCGTGCATCGTCGGGCCGTGCATCGTCGAACACCGGCACCGTCCCCTCCGGTTTGACGAGCCACTCGCCGTGGCGAATGACCCTGGCGAGGGCCACGGCGCCCGCCTCGGGGAACTGGTACGTCGGGATCCTGACACGCTCGTCTGCAAGCAGCTCGGCAGGGTTCTCCGCAGACATGAAGACCGAGAGCAGCGTCTTGTCCCCTTTGTATTGCGCTCCGGCGTCTCGGACGACCTCGGCGATCGCCGGTCCGCCACCAGGAGTCGTCGGGATGTAGCTGACGATCAGCGAATCGACCTCATCGGAACCAAGCAGCGTCTCGATGCTGTGGCGGTACTCGGCGGGACCGGCGGCGGCGATCATGTCGACGGGATTCCGGGTGGAAGCATCGACAGTCAGCCCTTCCGCGAGCTTTGCGCGCAGTTCGGGGGAGAATTCGGGCACCTCCAGCCCGTTCGACTCGAGCGCGTCCGCGGCGAGAATGCCCGGTCCTCCCGCGTTGGTGACGATCCCCACGCGCCGCCCTTTCGGAATCGGCTGGTTTGCCAGGAGCATCGCCACGTCGAAGAGTCCCTCGAGCGTTGCCGTCCGGATGACTCCCGCCTGATGGAACAGCGCATCGACCGCGACGTCCACGGAGGCCAGCGCCCCGGTGTGACTGCTCGCGGCCCGAGTTCCCGCCTTCGTCCTGCCGGACTTCACAGCGATGATCGGCTTCTTGCGAGCGATGCGCCGGGCAAGCCGGCCGAAGCGACGCGGGTTTCCGAACGACTCCAGGTACAGGACGATCACGTCGGTGTTGGGATCGCCTTCCCAATACAGCAAGAGGTCGTTGCCGCTGATGTCGGCCTTGTTGCCGACCGAGACGAAGGACGATATCCCGATGCTGTTGCGGACCGCATAGTCCAGAATCGCGATTCCGAGCGCACCGGACTGGCTCGACATGGCCACATTGCCGGCGGGCGGGAACACCGGAGAGAACTGCCCGTTCACGGCGACCCTCGGATCGGTGTTGAGCACGCCCATGCAGTTCGGTCCGACCATTCTCATCCCGGCAGCTCGCGCCGTCTCCACGAGTTCACGTTCGAGTTTGGCTCCCTCGGGACCCACCTCGGAGAATCCGGCGGAGATGACCACCAGACCTCGCACGCCCTTGTCCGCACACTCCTTCACCGCCGGGATGACCAGCGGCGCGGGTACGACGAGAAACGCGAGGTCGACGGGGTCCGGGATGTCGACCACACTCTTGTACGCCCGAACCGAGTGAACGTACGTCGCAGCCGGGTTCACGGGGTAGATCGGACCGGAGAACCTGCCGCTCAACAGATTGTGGAACAGCCGCCCACCGATCGAGTCTTCCTTGCGGCTCGCGCCGACCACGGCGATCGAGCGCGGGTAGAAGATGGGGTTCAGCGATGCGGCGATGGCCCGCCTCTCACGTTCCTCCTCTGCGGCCCGGGTTCCTTCGGATTGCGCGACGGGGAAGGTGACGCTGTAGACGCCCTCTTCCATGGTGCGTTCGATCTGGTACCCGGAATGGCGGAACATCCGAATCATCTGGACGTTGTCGGGAAGGACGAGCGCCTTGAACCCTTCCAGGCCCATGGTCCTCGCGTAGGCGGTCATCAACTGCAGGAGCTGCGTTCCGATTCCCCGGTTCTGGTGCGCATCCACGACCGCGAAGGCGACCTCGGCCTGGGAGGGATCGTCTTCGTCCCGGTCGTAGCGACCAACCCCGATCATCTTGTCGTCGAGCAGGACCGCGAATGCCATCCGGTTGTCGTAGTCGACGTTGGTGAAGTACTCGAGCTCTCGTGGCGACAGATCTTCCTTGTCCTGAAAGAAGCGAAAGTACCGGGATCTCTGCCCCATGCTCTCGAAGAGATCGTGAAGCAGCTCTTTGTCGTCCGGCGTGATTGGCCTGATGTGGACGACACCACCGTCTCGCAAGACGGCATCGACTTCGAATTCGACGGGGTACTCGGCCATAAACCCTCCTTGTGGCTTTGATTCTGCCACGATCCGTGGTCCGTCCGTGTGAACACGACGCCGCGGCGACCAGGGCCTTCCATCCGGCGAAGCGGTATCGTGCACTCAGTGAGTACGGTCGTATTCCCGTTCAAGGACGAAGACCCCGAGGTGGTCACCCGAAACGTTCTCCTGGCCGCCTCCCACCCCAGGGTCGCCGAGGTGACGTGTGTCGGACTCGGCCGCAACGCCACGTTCGACGCAATCGACGAGATGGCCCCCGCCGTCTCCCGGGCGGACGTCACGGTGATCCTTCAGCGTCGCGTGGGGTCGCTGCGGCCGGGCAAGGGCGACGCGATGAACACCGCCCTGCTCGCGTTTCTGGAGCAATCGGACGAGCAACGTCTGCACTTCTACGACGCCGACATCACGAATTTCGATGCGGGTTGGATCGAGCAGGCGGAGCAGGCGGCGGACGCCGGGTTCGACGTCGTCCGGCACTCCTTCCCGAGAGCCTCGACGGACGCCATGATCACCTGGATGATCACACGGATCGGCTTCGCCGTCCTGTGGCCGGACACCGAGCTTCCCCGCATCGGACAGCCCCTCGGCGGTGAGCTGCTGCTCACCCGTGAGGCCGCCGAAGGTCTTGCGTCGGATCATCGTGTCCTGGCCCAGAGCGACTGGGGCGTCGACACGCTCTACACGTTCGCCATGGTCCAGCAGGAACGGCGCTTGTACGAAACCTACGTCGCGTCGGGCAAGCAGCACCGGCTGTACGGTGGCCTCCAAGAGCTCAGCACCATGCTCGTCGAGTGTTTCGCCGCCGTGCAGGCACTCCGGCACGAGTCGGTGCCGGTAGGGACGCCCCACGTGATGGAACCCACCCGGCCCGCGACCGAGGCGATCGCCACCAAGATCGGCTACGACATCGACGCGACGCTCCCGCTGCTCGCATCCGGCTGGTCGCAGCGTCAGGACGACCTGCTCGATGCGCTGCCGACACGAGTCGCCTACGGCATGCGGGCAGCACGGCAATACCCAACCGTCGCGTTCATGGATGAGGACGCATGGTACGAGACCTATCTGAGGCTGCTCCCGGATTTCGATGCATCCGATGGCGACTGGAGAAGGCTGCTGTTCAAACTCTGGGTGGCGCGCGTGCTGCACTACACGTTCACCGAGGCGCTGCGCGGCCACGCGTCGGCCTCCGCATACCTCGAAGCGATGGTCGAGCGGACGATCCGGCGCGCAGCTCGAAAGGAATCGAACCGTTAGCATCCCGCGCCATGGACGAAGTCATCTGGCAACCATCGCATCCTGAAGAAACCCGTCTGTACGAGTTCATGCAGCGGCTCCCCAACCGTCCCTCCGGCTACGACGAACTGTGGGAATGGTCCGTCTCCAACAGGGGCGAGTTCTGGCAGGCGGTCTGGGAGTTCGCCGATGTCACCGCGTCGGTCCCGCCGTCCCGGCCGATCGGGCGTGAGGCCATGCCGGGGACGGAGTGGTTTCCCGATGCGAGGCTCAACTACGCGAAGAACCTGTTGCGCCGGCGCGACGACGCCGTCGCCGTCTACGCCGCGGGAGAGGGACGCACACTCGAACGGATCACCTGGGCGGACCTCGCACGTCGAGTCGCCCGGGTACAAACCGGCCTCGAGGCACTGGGTGTGGGACCGGGAGATCGTGTTGCCGCGCTCATCCCCAACTCCGTGTTCGCTGTGGTCGGGCTGCTGGCCACCGCTGCAATCGGTGCGATCTGGTCATCGTGCTCACCCGACTTCGGTCCGCTCGGCGTCATCGACCGGTTCGGGCAGATCGAACCCAAAGTATTCATCACCGCAGACGGCTACCGGTACAACGGCAAGACCCACATGCTCGCCGACACGGTGCGGGCGGTGACCGCACAGCTTCCCGACCTGAAACGGCTCATCCTCATCGACTTCGTGGGCGAGCCATGGAGCGTCGACGGGGTGCCGACGATGACCTGGTCGCAGCTCGCATCCGGAGATGCGACCGAACCGCGCTTCGCTCAGCTCCCCTTCGATCATCCGCTGCTCATCATGTACTCGTCGGGCACGACCGGATCTCCCAAAAGCATCGTCCACGGAGCCGGCGGCACGCTGCTCAAGCACCTGTCCGAGCATCAGTTGCACTCGGACGTGCGCAAGGACGACGTGGTGTTCTGGTTCAGTACCTGCGGATGGATGATGTGGAACTGGCTCGTGACGGCGCTCGCTTCCGAAGCATCGATCGTCGTCTACGACGGCAGTCCGGCCCACCCCGATCTCGAGGTCCTCTGGAAACTCGCCGAGGAAATCGGGATCACACACTTCGGCACGAGCCCGAAGTTCCTCTCTGCGAACGCCAACGCCGGCGTCGTGCCGGCCGAAATCGCCGATCTGTCCGCCATGCGATGGCTCGGCTCGACCGGCATGCCGCTGAATCCCGACCAGTTCGACTGGGTGTACGCGAACGTGAAATCCGATGTCCAGCTCGCATCGATCTCGGGAGGAACCGACATCATCGGGTGTTTCGCCCTCGGATCTCCGATCCTGCCGGTGCGACGCGGCCAACTCCAGGCCCGTGCGCTCGGCATGGCGGTGGAGTCCTGGGACGAGGAGGGCAACCCCCACATCGGCCGCAAGGGCGAACTCGTGTGCACCCAACCGTTTCCGTCCATGCCGGTGTCGTTCTGGAAGGATCCCGATGGAGAACGCTATCGCTCGGCGTATTTCGACGTGTATCCGGGGGTCTGGACGCATGGCGACTTCATCGAGATTCGCCCGCAGGGCGGCGTGATCATCTATGGCCGTTCGGACACGACCCTCAACCCTTCCGGAGTGCGGATCGGAACAGCCGAGATCTACCGGGCGATCGAGACCATGCCGGAGATCGAAGACTCGATCGTGGTCGGACATCAGACCTCCGACAACGTCGATGTCGTCCTCTGCGTCAAGCTCGCACACGGGGCGACCCTCGATGATGCGCTGCAACGAGCGATCAGAGACCGGATCCGCTCCGAGACCTCACCGCGCCACGTCCCCAAGTACATCTTCGCCGTGGACGCGATCCCGTACACGATCAGCGGCAAGAAAGTCGAGAAGGCCGTCCGCAAGACGCTCGCGGGAGAGCCGGTCACCAACAAGGATGCGCTCGTCAATCCCGAGTCGCTGGAGCAGTACGAGGATCTGCTCTGACCGGAGTTCCTTCCCCTGGTGGTTCCGGCGCCGCCGGCTCGGGAACACCCCCATCGACCTCGGCTCGTTCCTCACCTCGGCCACTTCCCCCTGAGGGGGAAGAAAGGGACCGACCGGCGAGCGTTGCAAGGGGGAACGGTTCGGGCTCGGTGACTTCCGGGAAGAATTTCGAGAGACCGGCCACCTGCACTCCGAGAGTCGCCGGAAGACCCGTGCCGATCAGCCTGCGGGCGATCCGAATCAGCTCGTCGTGCACCATCCGGACGAACTCGTCGGCGCTTCGCTCATCGACGGGGATCTCCTTGAGCTCGAAGTACTCCGCAACGCTCTGGGGCCCTTTGAGGATCAGAATCGGATCGTGATCGTCGTTCTCTTCGAGACGGCCGCGCACCGTCGCCTCATAGAACATCGGCAGCAGGTCCTCGTGCCCGATATTCCAGAATCGTTCGTACGGCTTGTGTGAGAACAGCTCGAGACGACCGTCCTCGGCGATACCGATCGCGAAGATGCACCCCGGATAATCCGAGTCCGACTGCTTGTAATCGGCATAGATCTCGTATCCACACGTCCCTTCGGTGTCTTGGGCGACGGGAACCGGTTTCACCGGGTGCGTCGCCACTCGTTCCTCCTCGACAGAGGCGATGTCGTACTGCTTGCAGAGGGATCCTCTGCGGGGAGGAATCGGGACGCCCTCGAGATACGGGAGCCGAACCGCGACCGTCGTGCCCTTCCCGAGTGCACTGTCGATGGACACCCGCCCGCCGAAGTCGGCGACCGTCTGGCGCACGAACACGAACCCGAGCGAGTGCAACTCACCGTCGAGGGTCTCACGATCGGTGAGCAGCTGGCGAACCTTGTCGGGACTCATGCCCGATCCGTCGTCACGAACGGTCAGCACGATCTCGCCGTCATCGGTCCGTTCGTCGATGCGAATCACCCCGAGCTTCTTGTCTCCCATCGCATCGACGGCATTCATGATCAGGTTGAAATACATGCGCCGGAATCTGAACCGGTTGCCGCTCACGACCGCAGGATCGAGGTCCCCGATCTCCAGCTCGACACGCGCCGAGCTCTTCTCGGTCACATACCCATAGATCACGTTGCGCACGTAGTCTTCGATGTCCCCCGCGACGTCGAAGACCTCGTTGACGTCTTCATCGCGCTGCTCCGCCCAGAAGTGCTCGATCCGGTAGTACACCCCGCACAGCCAGCGGATCGTGTTGCGGTAGTGACTTCGCGACCGCACGGTCCTGGACTCGGCAGGGAGCAGAGCCATCGCCTCTTCGATGTGGCTCCAGAGAGGATGCAGGATCAGTTCACAGAGGCTGTGAATCAGCCGGATGTACTCGTTGCCAACCGCAAGCACCACCGACGGCTCCGCAAAGCCCCGTACCACCTCGCTGTATTCGTTGTACGCCGCCCGCAGCTCGGCGGCTCTCGCTCGGAGGGCGAGCAGGTCCTCCCCTGTCGGCAGGTCGAGGTCCTTGATCGAATACAGCTCGAGATCGGTGTCCAGTCCGACGTGGAAGTGGATGACGTCATCGATGAACCGTTCGACGCGCAGGTCGTGAACGAGGAACTTGACCTCTGCGACGTCCCTCTTGATTCCCTGTGTGTGATCGGACATCTGAACCTTCACAGATGATAGGCGCCGCATCAGCGTCCAGGCAGGGAACGTTCAGGGCACCTTCAGCCCCTTGAGTACCCGCGACACGGCCGCGATCAGGACGACGAATCCTGCGGGCATCGTGAGCAGATAGAACACCGCAGCAGTGTTGGAGACGACGTTCGCGGACTGCAGCGCCGCATATACGACCACCGCGGTTGCTGCGGCGATCAACGGGGCCGTCAATGCGGATGGCCGGATGGGCTCCTCGGGAACGAGTTCGGACCCTTCGTAATTTCCCCGCCCGGTTTTCATCACTACGACGACCACGCCGACCAGTACGGGCAGTACGACGGCGATCGCTCCCGCCTGGATCGCTGCGGACAGGGCCGGAAGAGTTGCTGCGCCAAGGATCAGCCAGCGTTGAGGACGCATCGGCAGGTAGGTCCGCTGCCACACGACGTACCCCATGGCAAGCACCGCAGCCGAAGCGAACGCAAAGAGACCGAACGACGAGACGGACGTCCAAGAGCCGTCTTGCACTCTCCAGCTGATCGCCCAGATGCCCCATGCCGACCCGACCAGAACCGACCAGCGGATGAGTCTCCGCAGCGGCCACGTGGCGAGTGCTCGAGGAACGAGGAACCAACCGAAGACAACGGTGAAGAGTTCATGCCAGGCGAGCGCGGTCCACGAGATGCTCCACGGAAGGTCTTCGTACAGCGTCACCGCCACGGCTCCCTCGACGAGCCAGCCAAAGACCGCGCCGGCGAGAGCAATCCCGAGCGCGCCGCGAAGGCCGAAGTGTTCGATCGCGGTCAGCGCGAAGAAGGCAACCAGGCTGTAGGCGGCCCAGGTGACCAGATATCCGCCCACGCTGTCGTCGGGTCTCCATCGCGCCCAGAAGAGCGCCTCCGAGTACACGACCGAAATGGCGCCGAGCGCGCCGATCGCCACCGTTCTTCTGAGGAATCGGGCCGCGTTCACGAGAGGAGACTTTACGGCACCCAAGCCACCAAGTCGCCTTCGCCGACACGCCGTCTATTCCACCTCATGCGGCCGCATTGTTCTGCACGTCCGTGAGCTGCCACCGACAACCGGTAACCTGCGCCGCCACAGCATGGACACAGAGACCGCGACCGACTGGCACGCCATCTCCACCACGGAGGCCGTTGCCCGACTCGACACCGACGAGCGAGACGGCCTCAGCCACGCCGAGGCAGCCGCCCGACTCGAGCAGCACGGAGCGAACCGCATCCAGGAAGTCCCCGCTGCACGCCGGTATCAGGTGCTCGCACGCCAGTTCACCGACGTGCTCATCATCATCCTGCTCATCGCCGCCGCGGTCTCGTTCGTGGTCGGCGAAGTCGCCGACGCCATCACGATCCTGGTCATCGTCGTACTCAACGGCGCGCTCGGGTTCGTTCAGGAGTGGAAGGCCGAGCAGGCGCTCGAAGCCCTTCGCAGCATGCTCTCACCGACCTGCAACGTGACCAGGGCCGGGCAGCCGATCGAGATCGACAGGACCGATCTCGTCCCGGGCGATCTCGTCGCCCTCGAGATCGGCGACCAGGTCCCCGCCGACCTCCGCCTGGTCGAAAGTCTCAACCTCAAGGTCGACGAGTCGGCACTCACCGGCGAGTCGGCCTCCGTGCACAAGGGCACCGACCCCGTACCCGACGACACACACCTGGCGGAGCGCACCTCCATGGTGTGGATGGGCACCAACGTGACGAACGGCAGGGCGCTCGGCGTCGTCATCGCCACCGGCATGGCCACGCAGTTCGGCAAGATCGCGGAACTCACCCAGAGCCTCGGCCAGGAACCGACGCCACTGCAACGCAAGCTGGCGGTGCTCGGCAAGCAGCTCGGCGTCATCTCGATCATCATCTCCGCCGGTGTCGGCCTCGTCGGCTTCCTGTTGGGCAAGCCCCTCCTCGAGATGTTCCTCACCGGTGTCTCCCTCGCCGTCGCCATCGTGCCCGAAGGCCTCCCCGCCGTCGTGACGATCACCCTCGCACTCGGGATCAGGGCGATGGTCAGGCGCCACGCCCTCCTTCGCCGCCTTCAGGCCGCCGAGGCCCTCGGTTCGGCAACGGTGATCTGCACGGACAAGACCGGAACCCTGACGAAGAACGAGATGACGGTGACACAGATCTGGATGCCGACAGGCCCCGTGCAGGTCACCGGCGTGGGCTACGACCCGCAGGGGCACTTCCGTGCCGACGGTGAGCGGCTGGACCACCGGACCCGACCGGACCTGCTCGCCCTTCTCGAAACCGGCCTGATCTGCAACCACGCCCGAGTCACCAAGACCGACACGGGGTGGCGTCAGCTCGGTGAACCGACCGAGGCGGCCCTCATCGTCGCCGCCTACAAGGCCTGGCTGCATCCCGACGATGGCGGCACGGGTGTCACCGAGTTCTCGTTCAACTCGGTCCGCAAACGCATGACAGTCGTGGTGCGCCGGCCCGAAGGACTCGTCGCCTTCGCGAAAGGCGCCCCCGAGGTGATCCTTTCGCGCTCCACCCGGATCCTCGATGGGACGACCGAGCGGGACCTGACCGACGAAGATCGCACCGCCTTCGAGGACGCGTACCGGTCCCTCGCCGAGCAGGGTCTACGCACGCTCGCCCTCGCACGCAGGCTACTTCCGGCCGGCATCGAACTGGACGAGGACGAGGTCGAGAGCCACCTGACGTTGCTCGGTGTCGTCGGGATCATCGATCCGCCGCGGCCCGAGGTGCCCGACGCCATCACGCTGGCGCGTCACGCGGGAGTCCGTCCGATCATGATCACCGGCGACGCTCCGGAGACGGCGATCGCGATCGGCCGACATGTCGGCATGCACGTCGAACGCGCCGTGACCGGTGGAGAGCTCGACGCGATGGACGACAGGGCGCTCGACGAGATCCTCACCCACGACATCCTGTTTGCACGCACCACCCCCGAGCACAAGCTGCGGATCGTCACCCACCTCCAAGACCAGGGGAACATCGTGGCGATGACGGGTGACGGCGTGAACGACGCCCCGGCCCTGAAGAAAGCCGACATCGGCGTCGCGATGGGTCTGCGCGGCACCGACGTGGCCAAGGCCGCGTCCGACATGGTGCTGACCGACGACAACTTCGCTTCGATCGTCGGAGCGGTGGAAGAAGGGCGTCGCCAGTACGACAACATCCAGAAGTTCGTCCGGTACCTGCTTTCCTCGAATACGGGAGAAGTCGTCGCCGTGTTCGTCAACATCCTGCTGAAGGGACCGCTGATCCTGCTGCCCGTCCAGATTCTGTGGATGAACCTCGTCACCGACGGCATGACCGCCGTCGCTCTCGGCCTCGAACCGGGATCGAAAGACCTCATGGGCCAGCCACCGAGAGGAGCCAGAGAACCGATTCTGAACAAGTACGGCGCTGCGCTTCTCCTCGGACTCGGGGGCTACATCGGCGTCGGGACCCTGTGGCTCTTCCACCACTATCTCGCCACGCTGGGACGCAGTCCCGAGGCGATCGCCACCGCCCAGACGGTGGCATTCACCGGCATCATCCTGTTGGAAAAGATGAACGTCTTCAACTTCCGGTCGCTGCGCCGACCTTTGCACCGCATCGGCTTCTGGACGAACCCGTGGGTACTCGGGGCGTGGGTGCTGACCGTCGGCGCCCAGGTCGCGGCCGTCTACGTTCCGTTCCTGCAGAAGGTGCTCCACACCGTTCCGCTGGGATGGAACGACTGGCTGCTCATGTTCGCCGTCGCGATCCCGATCTTCCTCGTCGTCGAAGCAATCAAACTCCTGCGAACCCAGGGTTCGTAGGTACCCATAGGGTACCCCTGAGCCCAGGGTTCAACTGGAACGGGCTCAACCGGGCTCACCGAGGGGCCGCGATCGGTGTTCCTGCCCGACCGGCGACGACGCTAGCCTCCGGCGTGGAGGTGATCTCATGCGACTGAGCAGTTCGAGTTTCGAAGACGGTCATCCGATCCCCGGCGATTTCGCCTTCTGTGTACCGCATCCCGACACGCACGCAACGTTCGGACCGAACCGGAATCCGGCACTGACGTGGACGGATCTTCCCGAGGGAACACGGTCGCTGGCGTTGATCTGCCACGACCCCGTCGTCCCGACCAAGCCCGACGACGTCAACAAAGAGGATCGTGAGGTGCCACCGGACCTTCCGCGCACCGACTTCTTCCACTGGGTCCTCGTCGACGTCGACCCGAACATGGGCGGGATCGCCGAGGGCTCCTGCTCCGACGGTGTCGTGCCTCGCGGCAAGGAGCCGGCGGCGCCGTTCGGTCGCCACGGCATCAACGACTACACGAACTGGTTTGCCGGTGATGAGGACATGGGCGGGGACTACTACGGATACGACGGGCCGTGCCCCCCGTGGAACGACTCACTCGTGCACCACTACGTCTTCACCGCGTATGCGCTCGATGTCGACCATGTGCCCGTCGACGGTGCGTTCACCGGCGTGGACGTGCGCAAGGCGATCGATGGCCACGTCCTGGCAAGCGCCTCGACCACCGGCACGTACACGCTGAACCCCCGGCTGCGCGAGTAGGAGACTCAGCCGGCAGCCAACAGAGACACGCCGATGGTTCCCCCACCGGCGATCCGCTGCTCGCGAACCGAGAGGTGGTGCGCGTCGGCCAGCGCCGCCACGGCCCCGCGAGCGAGGAAGTCCCGGTGGTTACGCCAGTGGTCACCTCCGGCACCGAACTCGATGGCGACGATCCCGGACCGCACGAGGAGTCCTTTGATCCCTCGGTAAGGGCCTGGCAGGAAATCGACGATCAGGATGCGCCCTTCGGGCTTGAGGACCCTTCGCATCTCTCCCACGATGGCCACGCGGTCGGCGGCCGGCAGCTCGTGCAGCACGAACGAGATCGTGGCGAGGTCGAACGTCCCGTCCTCGTAGGGAAGTACGGTGCCGTCTCCTTCTTGGATGTCCGCTCCGTCGCCGAGCCGTCGCCGGGCAACACTGAGCATCGCCGAGGAGGGATCGACGCACGACACGCGGCAGCCTGCCTGCTGATATGTGGCGAGCTGGGCCCCCGTGCCGCAGCCGACATCGAGCACCGTCATCCCCGGCCGGGGTGGGTACAGCTCGAGACCGATGCTGCGCAGCCGGCGCACGAGCGGTCCGATGAAACGGTCGTACCGGCGCGCCGCACGCGAGTAGGCGTCGTCGCGATCGTCGGTCATGTGTGGTGCCTCCTGGTGCCCGGGGTGGGAATCGAACCCACACGCCCTCTCAAGGGCAGCGGATTTTAAGTCCGCCACGTCTACCGGTTTCGTCACCCGGGCAATGACAAGAGGCTAACAATCTGCGAACCCTGGGCTCAGGGGTACCCTCAGGGTACCTACGAGCCCAGGGTTCGCAGTGTCTTCGAGGGAGCGAGTAGCCTCCGATCATGCCCTGGGACATGCTGTGGGCCGGTTGGAGAAGTGAATACATCGCCACCGCCGGCGAACCCGATGCCGATGGATGCCTCTTCTGCCGGCTGCCCGCCGGCGCCGACGAGGAGGCACTGATCCTCGAGCGGGGATCGTTCGGGTTCACGGTGCTCAACCGGTACCCGTACACGACCGGTCACGTCATGCTGGCCCCGTTCCGCCACGTCGAGGGACCCGCCGACTTGAGTGCCGACGAGCAGGCGGACGTCTGGCGGCTCCTCGGCAGCGCCATGGACGCCATCGACACGGCCATGCACCCTGACGGCTACAACCTCGGCGCCAACCTCGGCCGGGTGGCCGGAGCCGGCGTGCCGGGCCACTTCCATCTCCACCTCGTGCCCCGCTGGTCGGGAGATGCGAACTTCATGACCACCGTCGGAGACACCCGAGTCCTCCCCGAGGACCTCGCGGTCACCTGGGCGCGGTTGCGAGCCACGATCTCCACCTGATTCGCCGGGCCGATCGGGTAGGTTGGAGTCGGGAACCTGCCGGGTGATGCACAGTCGTCGAGACGCGCGCCACGCGTCACTCGGCGGGATCCTGAGTCGACGCAGGGAGGATGTCATGGCCGAGTTCTCGTCCTACCCGCCCGGTACGCCATCGTGGGTCGAGCTTGCGACCACGGACCTCCAGGGGGCGAAGGACTTCTACCGGGCGATCTTCGGGTGGTCGTATGAAGACGAGCCGGCAGGCGAGGAGAGCGCCTCCACGATGTGTCTGCTGAGAGGCAAGCCGGTCGCCGCGCTGTTCCAGATGGGACCTGAGCAACGCGAAGCCGGCACTCCCCCGCACTGGATCACCTACATCACCGTGGCGAGCGCCGACGAGGCGGCTGCGATGGCGACCGACGCGGGCGGGACCATCTTGCTCCCGGCGTTCGACGTCGAGGACGCAGGCCGCATGACGATCGTCAGAGACGCCGCCGGAGCGTTCATCTCTTTCTGGGAACCGCGCAAGCACTTCGGCGCGATGCTCGCCAACGAGCCGGGAACCCGCACGTGGAATGAACTCCAGGTGCATGACGTCGATGCAGCAAAGAACTTCTACGCGGCCGTCCTGGGGGTGACAACCCACACCGAGGAGATGCCGGACGGCCCGTACACGACCTTCAACCTCGCCGGACGGCCCGTCGCCGGGCTGATGCAGATCAAGGAGCAGTGGGGTTCGGTCCCGCCGCACTGGGACGTCTACTTCGCCGTCGCGGACACCGACGAGACGCTCGAGAAGGCTGTCGCCGCAGGTGGCACGGTCGACGTCGCAGCGAGGGACATCCCCGACGTGGGGCGGTTCGCCGGGATCACCGACCCCCAGGGCGCCATGTTCTTCGTTCTCGCCGGGTTCTGAGCCGGCAGCCTGCGAACCAATCGATCCGTTCTCGCGACGCTTCACGGGAATGATCCCACGCAGCCGTCACGAGAACGGGTGAGAACGCAGCGAGCGAGAATGTGACGCGTGCCGCCGACAGCTCAGCGCGGCTCCGACCACCTTGGGTTCACCGCCGCGGCACCGTCGGGTCCTTCGATCACGCACGGCTCGGTACAGTCGAGCGGCTCGACCCACGGCGCGACCAGCTCCCCCACCGGGTTGGTGTTGCCTGCGCGATGATCCGCGTAGTGGGCGTGGAGACACTTCACGCCTCCTGAACCGCCCGCGACGCCGCCGGACGGTCGAGGCGTCACCTCGTCGGGGATCAACGCATCGCGTTCGGCCGCATAGCGTCGGTTCGTGTCGGCCATCGCGGCTGCGAACGCCGTGTCGTGACGTATGCGACGGTCCATCGCCCTGACTCCGCCCGCCGACTCGATCCTGCCGACACGAGCAAGTGCAGCGGGACAGGACAGCCAGTAGCGCGTGGGAAACGGTGTCCCGTCGTCGAGCAGCGGTGGCACGGCGATGACGACCGGCAGACCAAGCGGGCATCGGTACACGACCTCGACCGCGGCACGCAGCGGGCGCTCCAGTTGCAGCGCGACCACCTGCTGGTCGTCCATCATCCCGTCAGATCGTGACCGGTGACGAAATCCCAGACTTGTTGCCACCACGGCCGCGGCTGCTCGGGTTTCACGGCCGTCTTCGGCACCTCGGGCGTAAAGCCTTTGTCGTCGGGGTCGACGACCACGTAGGCGGTCTCACCCGGTCGAACCAGTCCGAAATCGCGCCGAGCGACCATCTCTACACCTGCGTCCGAGGAGAGAAACTCGGCGGACGCCTGCAGACGCGCATTCGCTTCCTGCAGTGCGCTGAGCTGTTCGCGGGCAAGCTCGACGCGCCGTTGCTCCGCCACCAGACTGCGGATGGGCAGGACGTTCGTCACGAGGACCGCGCCCACCACGACCAGGCCGACAACGGCCAGGATGGCGACGCGCGATCCCCTCGTCATCAGCGCTCCATCCACGACCAGCCGGCGTAGCGTGCGCTATCGCCGAGCTCTTCTTCGATCCTCAGCAACTGGTTGTACTTCGCGGTGCGCTCACCACGAGCCGGGGCGCCGGACTTCATCTGCAGCGCGTTCGTCGCCACCGCCAGGTGCGAAATGAACGAGTCTTCCGTCTCGCCGGAACGGTGGCTGATCATGCGCCCATACCCGGCCCGCTCCGCCGTCTCCATCGTATGCAGCGTCTCCGACAGGCTGCCGATCTGATTCACCTTGATCAGCACCGAGTTGGCGACCTTCTCACGGATCCCACGGCGCAGCATCTCCTCATTGGTGACGAAGATGTCATCACCGACCACCTGGACCTTCTCGCCGAGACGCTCGGTCAGGACCGCCCATCCATCCCAGTCGTCTTCGGCGAGACCGTCTTCGACGAGGACGAGCGGGAACTCGTCGACAAGGCCCTCGAGGTAGTCGACCATCTCGACCGATGTCAGTTTGCGCCCTTCCAGCACGTAGGCGCCGTCGCGGTACATCTCCGACGCCGCCGAATCGATGGCGATTGCGACGTCCTCGCCGGGCGTGTAGCCCGCCGCGCCAATCGCTTCGACCAGCAACTCGATCGCCGAGCGGTTGTGCGGCAGATTGGGAGCGAACCCTCCCTCGTCTCCGACGCCGGAGGCGAGTCCTTTGGCGGCAAGCACCTTCTTGAGGGTGTGGTAGATCTCGGCTCCTGCCCGCAACGCCTCACGGAACGTCGGCGCTCCGCCGGGAACGAGCATGAATTCCTGGATGTCGACCGAGTTGGCCGCGTGCACACCGCCGTTGAGAACGTTGAGGAACGGCGTTGGAAGCACCCTGCCTTTCGTCCCGCCGAGATAGCGAAACAGCGGAAGGCCGAGCGCTCCCGCACTGGCGCGCGCCACAGCCATCGATACGCCGAGGATGGCGTTGGCTCCCAGCCGCGACTTCGCCGGGGTACCGTCGAGGTCGATCATCAACTGATCGAGCCCCTCCTGATCGGTCGCATCGCGGCCAATGACCACAGGTGCGATCTCGTCACGTATGTTGGTGAGAGCCCGCAGTACACCCTTACCGCCGTAGCGGTCTCCGCCATCTCGAAGCTCGTGCGCTTCGAGCGCCCCCGTCGATGCTCCGGAGGGAACCGCCGCCCTGCCGAATGCTCCGCCGGCGAGGAACACCTCGGTCTCAACGGTCGGGTTTCCCCGGGAGTCGAGGATCTCACGGGCCTTCACCGCGCTGATCGTGGTGTTCATCGGCCCTCCTTGTGGACTGAATCTAGTCATCTGCTGCCTCCGCTTCGTGCTTTTCTGCCGCCTTTGCCGCGGCCCACATCGTGTCGAGCTCTTCGAGCGTTCGACCACTCATGTCGAACGACTCCTCCATCCATCGGAACCGGGCCGCGAATCGATCGACGGCCCTGCGCACGGCGACCTCCGGGTCGAGGGAGAGGTGCCGGCTGAGGTTCACGACCGAGAACAGCAGATCGCCGAGTTCGTCCTCGGCTGCCGTCCGGTCGGTGAGCACCGCCTCCAGTTCTGCCGTCTCTTCACGGATCTTGTCGACGACGCTCTCGACGTTGTTCCAGTCGAAACCAACCGACGCTGCACGCCGCTGGATCTTGGCGGCCCGCTCCAACCCCGGCAACCCTGCGGGAACGTCATCCATCAGTGACGTCCGCTGCTTCTCTTCCTGCTTGATCTCCTCCCAATTGCGGAGCACCTCGTCGACGCCGGCGACTTCGACGTCTCCGAATACGTGCGGGTGGCGGCGCACGAGTTTTCGCCGTAGCACCTCGGCGACGTCTTCGATGTCGAAGGCCCCTGCCTCACTCGCCATGACGGTGTGGAACACGACCTGCAGGAGCACGTCGCCCAACTCCTCCTCGACGTCTGCGTAGGCCCCGTAGTCGGGTTCCCCGCCGGGAGCTTCGACCGGAAGCACCGAGAGCGCGTCGACGAGTTCGTAGGCTTCCTCGACCAGATTCCGCACCAGGGAATGGTGTGTCTGGCTCCGATCCCAAGGGCACTCGCGGCGCAACCGTCGCATCGTGGTGATCAGCCCCGGCCAGCCGGCCGGTCCGGGTTCGAGATAGAGCGTGGTACGCAAGCCGGCCATCGACGTGTCGAGTCCGCTGAGCGGCACACGAGCGATGTCGGTATCGGCCGTCCCGAGGTCCCGTGCCACGACGATCTCGGTGTCGTCCGAAAGCACCGAGAGGAGACGGTCCCGCACATCGGCGAGCACCATGGGCACGTCCACCTGGGCGATCACCGTCGGAAGGTGCAGGAACAGCGGGTCGGGCAAGTCTCGTCCATCGAGGATCTGGACACCGAGCAGGTCGATGCCGACCTCGGCGGCGAGGAGGTCCAGAAACGACTCTCCCGCCAGCACCTCGACAGAGATGGCGGCGGCCTGAGCGGCTTCGAGAACCAAGCCGGTCGTCCGTTCGGCCATCGATGGGCTGCCCGGGAGTGCGAGCACGACGTTGCCGGTTGCCGCAGCCTCGATGACACGCCGTGCGAGTCGCTCGTACACCTCATCGAAATCGGCGGCGGCCTCATAGAGGTCGTCGGCGACCTCCACGGGTCGCAGGTCGGCGAGTTGACGGGCAGCGGGATGCTCGAGCGTGCGGACGATGACCGTCCGCGACGGGTCGAGCAGAATCTCGGCTGCCCGGCCGGCAACCCGACTGAGGTCGCCGGGACCGAGGCCGGCAACCGTGATCTGCCCGGCCATCAGGCCTGTGGGCTGATCGTGTAGTCGGGCGCTCCCGTCCAGGTGCCGTACTTGGACTCGACTTCGATCGTGGCGGCGTCGAGCTTGCTCGTGATCCAGTCGGTGAACAACGCTGCGCCTTGCTGGCGTTTGATCTGTTCTTCGAGCTGGCTCTTGAGCTCCTCGAATGCGGGGACATCACGTGAATCGACCCTGATCACGTGGAACCCGTACTCCGATTCGACCGGTCCGTACAGCTCCCCGACGGGCGCTTTGAGAATGGCGTCGGCGAACGTCGGTACGTAGGCCGAAGGAGCTCTGCAACCGAGGTCGCCGCCCTGCTCACCGGATCCCGGATCCTTCGAGACCTCGACCGCGACATCTTCGAAGGTCTCGCCTGCATTGATCCGATCGATCACGACGTTCGCCTCCTCCTCGGTGTCGACGAGGATGTGGTGAACGCACACGTTGGCCTGGGCCTGCTTGGCTCCCTCGTAGGCGTTCTGCAGGTCTTCATCGGAGATCGGTCCTATCTGAGCCGAAAGCTGCTCGTCGATGGCTGCGCCGAGCACCTGCTGGATCGCGACATGACGAAGCGTCGCTGTCGTGACACCCTTGCCGGAGAGGTATTCATCGATATCGCCGTCGATGGAATTCACCATTTCGTCGTATCGGTCGTCGATGGCGCCGGAGTCCATCGTGATGCTCCACTCTTGCTCTGCGGCCTGCAGAACGACCTGTTCGACGATGAGGTTTCTCAGGTTGTCGTTGAACGTCGTGGTGTCCATGGTGTCGCTCGGCGGAGCAAGCTCCCCGACTTCGGCAAGACTGATCGGAACGCCATTGACGGTCGCCACGGCCTTGCCCGAACCGGAGCATGCCGAGGCCACGAGGGCGACGATGAAGAGGAGGACGAGGAACTTGCGCACGGATTTCACCTTTCTGACTGTTGAATAGTAGGCAGGGGAGACGACAACCAGGAAAGTGAGCAGCTCACTTCTGCCGGGTCGTGTCGTCGTGAGTCTCGGGCCACATCTGACGGACGAAGGCACTCAGCGTCTCGACGATCCGCTCGGGTGGTGGGGAAGGCAGGAACAGCGCGTTCTCGGTGGCACGCAGCACCGCCTTCGGGGCAATGCGCTGCAGCCTGACCTCTTGTGATATCGACAGGTCGACCGGGGCGAGTCGCACCTCGCGTCCGAGTGAGACGATCTCGCTGAGACCGATCCGCAGCGCCTCTGCACGTAGTTCCGCCACCGCCAAGAGCGCATCGACGGCCCCCGGCCATGGCCCGTAGCGATCTTTCCACTCGGCGGCGACATCGGCCACCTGACTCACGGTCGTGGCGGTGGCGAGACGACGGTACGCCTCCAGTCGGGCTTCCTGGTCGGGGATGAACTCTTCGGCCAGGTAGGCGTTGACGGGGATCTCGATGCGGACTTCTGCCGGGCGATCTTCAGACGCCGGCCTCCCTTCGAGCTCCCCGACCGCTTCTGCGACGAGTCTCGCATACAGGTCGAAGCCGACGGCGGCGATGTGCCCGGACTGCACTTCGCCGAGGATGCTTCCGGCCCCCCTGATCTCCAGGTCCCGCAGCGCCACGTCGAATCCCGACCCGAGTTCGGTGTGCTCGCCGATCGAGCGCAGCCGCCGCCGTGCCTCCTCGCTCAAAGACTGCTCCGGCGGATGGAAGAGGTAGGCGTACGCCCGCTGACTGGACCGCCCGACCCTTCCTCTGAGCTGGTACAGCTGGGCGAGACCGAGCAGGTCTGCCCGCTCGACGAGCAACGTGTTGACCATCGGCAGGTCGAGACCCGACTCGATGATCGTGGTGGCGACGAGTACGTCGTACCGGTGATTCCAGAAATCGAGCATCACCTGCTCCAGCTGACCTTCGCTCATCTGCCCGTGGGCGACGGCGTAGCGAGCGTTCGGAACCAGCTCGCGAAGTCTGGCGACGGCCCGGTCGATCGACTGCACCCTGTTGTGCACGTAGAAGACCTGTCCCTCCCTGAGCAGCTCGCGCCGAATCGCGGCCGACACGGACCGCTCCTCCAGCGGCCCCACGTAGGTGAGGATCGGGTGGCGGTCTTCCGGCGCGGTCCGAATGTGGCTCACATCCCGGATGCCGGTGAGTGCCATCTCGAGGGTGCGAGGTATCGGTGTGGCCGTCAGCGTCAGCACGTCCACGCCGACGCGCAGGCCTTTGATCGCATCCTTGGCTCCGACGCCGAACCGCTGCTCTTCGTCCACGACGAGCAGGCCGAGGTCCTTGAAGTGGATGTCTTCGCTGAGTAGCCGATGTGTTCCGATGACCACATCGATCTCGCCGGTGGCGAGTTTGCGTACGACGCTCTTCTGCTCTCTGGCACTGAGGAAGCGGCTGAGCATGGCGACGCGTATCGGGAACGAGTCGAACCGTTCGGCGAAGGTCTGGAAGTGCTGCTGTGCAAGCAGCGTCGTCGGACAGAGCACGGCGGTCTGGCGTCCTCCGGTGGCCGCGCGGAACGCTGCCCGCACCGCGATCTCCGTTTTTCCGAATCCCACATCGCCAAAGACGAGCCGGTCCATCGGGCGCTCGGACTGCATGTCCGCTTTGACGTCTTCTATCGCCTGCAGCTGATCGGGAGTCTCCTCGAATGGGAACGCTGCATCCAGTTCCCGCTGCCACGGCCCGTCGGGGCCGAAGGCGTGGCCCGACGCGGTCGCCCTCGCACGATGCAGGCTGACGACCTGCTCGGCGATCGCCGCGACCGCCTTGCGTACTCTGGCCTTGGTCGCCGACCAGTCGGCTCCGCCCATCCTCGAGACCCTCGGCTTCTCACCGCCCGTGTAGCGGCGGATCGCATCCAGTTGGTCCGTCGGCACGTACAGCTTGTCACCGGCCGCATAGGCAACGATCAGGTAGTCGCGCTCAACACCTGCGACCGTCTTGGCGACGAGGCCCTCGAATCTGCCGATGCCGTGCCGGTAGTGCACGACGTAGTCACCCTCTCGTAGATCTCGGAAGGTAGCCGTCTCGGCGACAGAAACCCTCCTGCCGACTCGGCGGTGCGCTCTTCGACGGCCGGCAATCGATTGCTCCCCGAACACGGCGACGCCGGTGTCGACGATGCGGAACCCGTGATGGATCCCCGTGCCGAGCACCGCCGACTCCGCGACCTCCAAGCAGTCCCTTCGCGGCAGATCGATTCCGCCGGCACTCAAGACTCTGGCGACCCGATCGGCGGCTGCATCACCGTCCATCGCCACGACGGTGGTTGTCCCGGACGCGATGAGCCGGGAGAGCGCCCCGACCACGGACTCGACATCACCGGGCGTCGCATCGAGTCCACTCACCCGCATCACGGTGTCGTCGGGACCCGTGGCGATGGGCGGAGCGAGCAGCGCGCGATGATCCTCGATCGGCAGATGCAGATAGAGCGGCGGATGGTCGGCCGGGGCGCTGAGACCCCAGGTCGGCGCGAGCGCCTCTGCAAGGTCGCTCTCCTCCGCTGCAAGGTCCCTCGCCCGGTCCATGACCGCAACCGGGTCGAACACGACCATGGTCCCGCCGGGCGGCATTTCGGACAGGATGGTCCGCTGAGGAGCCAGCCATGGGAGCCACGACTCGATTCCGGGGAAGATCACCCTCTCGGCGATGCGGTCCCATGTCGCTGCGGCCCACGTCTCGGTACCGACCAGATTGGCTGCGAGCGCGACCATGTCTCCGTCCGGACGCACCTCTCGGCACGGAAATGCGACGAGCTCGTCCGCGTCGCGCTCCGAACGCTGCGACGACACCGAGAACGTTCGCACGCTCTCTACGTGATCTCCCCAGAAGTCGAGACGGATTGGCACGCCCCCCTGGGCGGGAAACACGTCGATGATGCCGCCACGAACGGTGAACTCTCCGCGAGCCTCGACGCGGGCCACCCGCAGGTAGCCCACAGCACCCAGGTCGGCGACGAGCTGGTCGAACGGCAGGTCATCACCGGCACGGGCGACGATCGGGGCGACGGGTGAAGGACTGAGCCGCTGCGCAGCGGCTCGCGCCGAGGCGATGATGACGGCCCCGCGTGTCCCGTGGATCAGGGTGTGGCGAGCCTGCGACCGTCTCGCCATCGTCTCTTCATTCGGGGAGACATGCTCGAAGGGGAGGGTCTCCCACGCGGGGAGGAGCACGACGTGCTCGGTGAAGAGGCCGAGGTCGTCTGCGAGTTCTTCAGCCTCTCGTTCTCCCGGCACCAGAGCGAGCACCGGACCGGAGGCACGCGAGGCAAGCCCGGCGAGCATGAAGGCGCGCCCAGCCACCGCCACCGCGACTCGGCCGGGGACCGGAGGCATGAGTTCGGGGCGCCAAGCGCGTACGAGAGGTGTGAGTGGCGCCGGCATCGTTTGAGACAGGGTAGCGAGACCGTATCCGGGTTTCGTCGGCTCGGATTTCCACCGCGACGGAGCACTTGTCGGGTACCGTATCGCTTGGCGGCCATCCGAGTCCCCAGAACTGAACCGAGTCATACTTCGCAATGCCCCCCAGCGACGGTTCAGCCTCCCAGTCGGGTGGCCGCCACTCTTCCTCTGTTCTCGTCAATGCTGGCAGTACTATTTGCTGCCAGCATTGACGAGAACCAATGGATTGGGGCTGCCGACCGGAAACTGGTTACAGATAGCCGTTCTCGCGGTACCACGCGACCGTTCTGGCGATGGTGTCGTGCGGCGTGGTGTAGCGAAGACCAAGCTCTCGTGTCGCCCTGGATCCGTCGTACGCATGTCCGAACCGGATGACGCGCGCCATCTCCGTGCAGAACACCGGCGTCCGTTTCCGAAGCCGACCGACGGCCTCGGTCGCCAGGCCGGCCAGACTCGCCAACGACGCGGGCACCGTGCGTACACGAAGTCGAACACCGGCCACGTCGCCGAGTATGCACACCGCATCCTCCATGGACATCGTGAACCCCGACAGCACGTATCGCTCACCGGACGCTCCTTCGGTCTCGGCGAGCAGATGGCCTCGTGCACAGTCGGTGATGTCCACGAGGCTGATTCGGGTGTTGATGATGAACGGGAGCCTGCCGTTGAGAAGAGCAAGCAGCAGACGGCCGGTGCCGGTGACGCGCCCCGGCCCCTGCACCGATGAGGGGTTGACGGCGACCACTTCGACACCGTTGCGCTCGCCCAGCGCGACTCTTTCGGCCTCGAACTTCGTACGTTCGTATGCGGACAGGAACCATCCGCGATGGCGGCTCGACTCGGAGCCCGTCTCCCCCTTGCGTTCACCGAGAGTCACCGCCGATGAGGTGTACACCACCCTTCGCACTCCTGCGGCCGCCGCGGCGCGAATCGCGTTGCGGGTGCCGTCGACGTTCACGATCCGCATCGGTTCCCGATCCCGGACGCACATGGTGTTCATCCCTGCAACGTGGAAGACCGTTTCCGATCCGCGCATCGCGTTCACGAGGCCCGGATAGTCGAGTATGTCTCCCCGGATCGTCCGGGCGCCGAGGCCATCGACAACGCCGGCCGATGCGTCGGATCGGGCCAGCGCCCGAACGTCCCTTCCACCGGCGATGAGCAGTCGGACGACTTCACGACCGACGACGCCGGAGCCGCCGGTCACGAACACGCTCACCGATCGACCCTCCCGACAACGGAGCGGAACGCCTGCAGGTAGCCCAAGCCCGAGGCGAGCGTCAGAAGCACCGCCACCCACATCACCCATTCGTCGAGGAACAGCGGCCCCAACGGCTCGAAGAGACGAAGCATGGCGAGCACGATGGCGATGTACTGCACGTTCGCCTTTGCCTTGCCCCAGATCGACGGCCTGACGAGTTCACCTTCGATCGCGACGACACCACGCAGCGTCATCACGATGATCTCCCTGGCGATAATGATCAGCGCCGCCCACACCGACACGCGATCGACGGCGATCAGCGCCAGGAGCGTGCCGGTGACCAGCAGCTTGTCGGCGGTCGAGTCGAGGAAGGCGCCGAGAACGGTCCCGATGTCCCACCGTCTGGCGAAATACCCGTCGAGGAAATCAGTGAACGCTGCGATCACGAACAGCGCTGCGGCGATGAGGAACCCGGCTCGACTGTCGGTGAGGACCAGTGCCATCACCACTGGGGTCATCAAGATTCGGATGACACCAAGCAGGTCGGGTAGTGACACGGGTTCTCCTTCTCTCGACGCGATGCTACATCCTTGCGTTCTCGTGAAGCCGCCGGGAATGATCCCACCCGACCGTCACGAGAACGGGTTAAAGGGGTTCGAAGCGGGCGGTGAAGTGACGCAGCCACGGCGCCTGCTCGACGATCTTGTACCCGCGTATCCTCTCGGCATGCTCCGCGACGGAGATCACCACTTCGCCGACGTAGTCGATGTGGCTCTGGGTGTAGGTCCGACGCGGTACGGCGAGTCGCACCAACTCCAAGTCCGACGGGATCTCGGTCCCATCCGCCTGTGGCTTGCCGAACATGACCGAGCCGATCTCCACGCCTCTGACGCCGCCGTCGCGATACAGCTCGATCGCCAGCGCCTGCGCCGGATAGGCGCTCGCTGGGATGTGCGGCAGGAACGCCTTGGCGTCGAGGTAGACGGCATGACCTCCCGGTGGCCGAACGATCGGTACACCGGCCGCACGCACCTTCTCTGCGAGATACGCGGTCGAACGAATCCGATACCGCAGGTACTCCTCGTCGAGGACTTCCTGGAGTCCGATCGCAATCGCCTCGAGGTCGTACCCGGCCAAGCCGCCGTACGTGGGGAACCCTTCGGTGAGGATCAGCAGGTTGCGCGCCTCCTGCGCCAGGTCGGGATCGCGCAGTCCGATGAAACCGCCGATGTTGGCGAGGCCGTCCTTCTTCGCCGACATCGTGCAGCCGTCGACGATCGAGAACATCTCCTGTGCGATCTCCAGAGGTGTCTTGTCGGCGTACCCTTCTTCGCGCTGTTTGATGAACCAGGCGTTCTCGGCGAAGCGGCAGGCATCGAGGAAGAAACGGATCCCGTGGCGGTCGCACACCTCACGCACGGCCCGCAGGTTCGCGAGCGACACCGGCTGTCCGCCACCGGAGTTGTTGGTGACCGTGACCATCACCATCGGGATGCGCTCGGCGCCGACCTCTTGGATAGTGGCTTCGAGCGCCTCGATGTCCATGTTGCCCTTGAACGGCGCAACGACCGTTGGATCGTGCCCTTCGGCGTTGAGCAGATCCCTGGCTTCGGCGCCCTGATGCTCGATGTTCGCCCTCGTCGTGTCGAAATGTGTGTTGTTCGGCACGACATCGCCCGGCCCGACCATCGTGCTGAACAGGATGCGCTCGGATGCCCGCCCCTGATGGGTCGGGATGATCTCGGAGAAGCCGGTGATTTCGGTGATGACGTCTCGGAAACGGTAGAAGGAGCGACTCCCGGCGTAGGACTCGTCGCCGTCCATCATCCCCGCCCACTGGCGTGAGGACATCGCACCGGTCCCCGAATCGGTCAGGAGATCGATGATCACCTCGTCGCCACGCAGCCCGAACAGGTTGTAGCCGGCGCGCTGCAGCGCGGCTTCGCGTTCCTCACGGGTCGGGAAGTTGATCGCCTGAACACTGTGGATCCGGAACGGTTCGATGATGGTCCGATAGGGCATGGAGGCTCCTTGTTCTCGATGATCAGACGACGCAGGTACTCCGTACCCGGTACCAGGTACGGAGTACGGAGTGCGAGGTACTCAGTATCTCGCTTTGACGGCCAGCACCGGGCAATGGGCGCCGAGGAGAATCTCCTGGGCGTTGCTGCCCAGGAGCAGCTTTCCTACTGCTGAACGCTTCCGCAGTCCGATCACGATCAGGCCGGCGCCCTCATCGTCGGCAGCCTTGATGAGATCTTCCGAGGGTGACAACCCCCGCACGTATTCATGGACGCTGTGGGCAATGCCTTCCTTGTCGAGACGTGCCTCGACTTCGTCGAGTTCCTCCCGATACGCGAGCACCTGCTCTGCTTTCTCATGGTCGCCACCCATCATCGAATGCACCACGACCAGTCCACCGTTGCGCAACTTGGCCTCATCGATTGCCGCCTGTAGCGCCGCCTCGCCCTCCGGGGTCTTGATAAAGCCAACCACGATCTTCATGCTGCTCCTACTCCTTTGCCGCTCTTTCGAGGCTACCAGCCGGCACCCACCCGAGCGTTCTCTCGACCGCCTGGTTCCATCGTGCGTACAGCGCGTCACGCCGTTCCTGGCCCATCGCCGGTGTCCATCGCGAACCCTCGCCCCAGTTCGCCCGCAAATCCTCCAGTCCGCCCCAGTACCCGACGGCCAGCCCGGCCGCATAGGCGGCGCCGAGCGCCGTCGTCTCTGCGACCTCCGGCCGGATCACGGGCACCCCCAGGACGTCGGCCTGGAACTGCATCAGCAACTCGTCGACGACCATACCGCCGTCGACTTTGAGCTCTCTCAACCGCACACCGGAATCTGCGCGCATCGCGTCGAGCACTTCCCGGGTCTGAAATGCCGTCGCCTCGAGCGCTGCCCGCGCGACGTGTCCCGAGGTAGCGAACCGGGTGAGTCCGACGATCACTCCTCGTGCGTCGGCACGCCAGCGGGGGGCGAACAGCCCGCTGAACGCCGGGACGAAGTACACGTCCCCGTTGTCGGGCACCGTCTTGGCCAATGCCTCGATATCGTCGGACTGCTCGATCATGCCGAGATTGTCCCGCAGCCATTGGACGAGGGCGCCGGCCACGGCGATCGAGCCCTCCAGCGCGTACACGGCGGGCTCCGACCCGATGCGGTAGCCGACGGTGGTGAGCAGACCGTTCTCGGACGGCACCGGCCGCTCGCCCGTGTTCATCAGCATGAAGCAGCCGGTTCCGTACGTGTTCTTGGCGTCGCCCGGGTCGAAACACGTCTGTCCGAACAGAGCTGCCTGCTGATCTCCGAGAATCCCGGCGACGGGAACTCCCCGAAGGGGACCTTCTGCCGTCCCGAACACGCCGACAGAGGATCGGATCTCGGGAAGCATCGCACGCGGAATACCCATCTCTGCGAGCAGGGTCTCGTCCCACTGGAGTGTCTCCAGGTTCATCAGCAAGGTCCGGCTTGCGTTGGTGACGTCGGTCGCGTGCACACCGGTGAGCTTCCAGAGCAGCCACGAGTCCATGGTCCCGAACAGCACATCGCCGGATTCGGCGCGAGCCCTCAACTCGGCCGACTGGTCCAGCAGCCATGCGATCTTCGGGCCCGAGAAGTAGGTGGCGATGGGCAATCCGGTGCGGGACCGGAATCGGTCGGGCCCGTCTTGCCCACCAAGGCGGCCACAGAGTTCCGCGGTCCGTGTGTCCTGCCACACGATCGCGTTGTGGACCGGCATTCCGGTGGCTCTGTCCCACAGGACGGTCGTTTCGCGTTGGTTGGTGATCCCGACCGCCGCCAGGTCCGACGTGATGAGACCGCCGGCCGAAAGGGCGTCTTCGATGACCCCGACCGTGCGATCCCAGATCTCGGATGCGTCGTGCTCGACCCATCCCGGCCTCGGGAAGATCTGTTGATGTTCCTTCTGTGCAGACGAGATGACCGTTCCGGCCCGGTCAAAGACCATGCAGCGGCTACTCGTTGTTCCCTGATCGATGGCGGCGACGAACAATCCGACCTCCTTCGCCGTCACCCTACCGAGGATCCTCCGGCCGTCGTCGACCGGCGGCCTGCACGGCGCCCTCGGGATCGACGAGGTACTGCTCGACGACGTCCGCTGCATCAGTGACGAGCAGGTCGATCTCGGGACGTTCGTCTTTGTCGAATCTCTGCAATACGAATGCGGCAGGGTCCATACGCCCCGGCGGACGTCCGATCCCGATCTTCAGTCGGTAGAAGTCCCGGCTGCCCACGGCGGCGACGATCGAGCGCACCCCGTTGTGGCCGCCCGTCCCTCTCCCGTGGTGCAGGCGAAGTCGTCCGAACGGAAGATCGATGTCGTCGTGAATGACGAGGAGATCGTCGGTGCTCGCACCGTAGTAGCGCAGGACCGACGCGACCGCCGGTCCCGAAACGTTCATCGAGACGCGGGGAAGAGCCAGGATCACGTCGACCCCATCGATACTCCCCTGGGCCACGGAAGCAGCAACGCGCCGCGGGCCGCGACGGAGACGGAAGTTCCGTCGCTCCGCGATGGCCTCGACGACCTCGCCTCCGACGTTGTGTCTGGTCCCGTCGTAGCGGCGCTCCGGGTTGCGAAGGCCGACGATCACCTTCATGGGGACGGCTACTCGCCTTCCGGCTCTTCGCCCTCTTCGCCCTCTTCGAGTTCCTCGCCCTCTTCGAGTTCCTCGCCCTCTTCGGCCTCTTCGGCGACAACTGCCGCAGGAACGACGATCGTGACGACCGGGTCGTCCGGGTCGTCGAGATACTCGGCGCCTTCGATGACGGGAAGGTCGGAGATGCGCAACGTGTCGCCGATCGTCATCTCCGAGATATCCACGACGATCGACTGTGGAATCTCGGTCGGCAGGGCCTCGACTTCGACGCTGTTGCGAATCGTCTCGACGATGCCGCCCTCCACGACGCCCACGGACTCGCCCGTCAGCTCGATGCCGACTTCGACCCGTGTCTTCTCCGTCAGCGAGATCGTCACGAAGTCCATATGCGTGATCTCACCGCGGACAGGATGCCGTTGCAGCTCACGAGCCATGGTCAGATGGGAGGCGTCGTCTTCGATCTCGAGGTTGATGAGCGCGTTGAGGCCCGCATCCGAGTGCAGCACCGAGTACAGCTCGCGGGCGTTTACGGCGATCGCGATGGGCTCCAGGTTCTTGCCGTAGACAACGGCGGGGACCATGCCCTGGCGCCGCAGCCGCCGTGAGGACCGACTCCCTCGCTCGCGCCCTGTTTCGGCGCGCAGCGTGACTTGCATGACGTAGCTCCTTGAAAGAAGAGGTAGAACCGTGATTATGCCTCGTTCCGTCGGCTTCAACAAGGCGAGCCGACGGGAAGCGGCCGGCGGCCGGCGGCCAGCTTCCTGCTGGCTACTGGTTACTTGAGGCCTGTATGTGATCGTCCGCGTGGCCGTAATCCCGTTCTACGGAGTACAGCGCCCGGACTTGTTCGCGATCGAGCGGCGTGCGATGGATAGATCCGGGCTCGTGATCGAGGCGCTCGCCGGAACGTTCCCAGTGGAAGCCAGGGTCGTTGACATTGGAGCCGGGGATGGATTTGTGGCCGAGCGCCTGACGACCCCGAGCCGCAAAGTGTGCCCGGTTGAGCCTGCCAGAGGCATGCTCTGGACTGATAGGCGCCTGAATTGGGTCCATGCTGAAACTGGGCATCTGCCCTTCGCAGACGGAGCTTTCGATGCGGCGTACGCGACCTGGGCCTGTTTCTTGTCACGGAACTGGGACCCTGAACCAGGACTGCGAGAGCTGCATCGGGTGGTCCGGCTTGGGGGGCCGCTGTTGATCGTGGAGAACCTCGGGTCGGACGAGTTCAGCTCCCTGGCTCCTGGCGACATCACAGTCGACGTCGCCCACTGTGAACCTCCCCGGCTAGTGCGCAGGCTCCTGACCTTGCGAAGATCGAGCTATGACAGAGCAGCGGAGACCGGGGAAGTACCCGGCAGAGATGCGTGATCGGGCGGTGCGGATGGTCTTTGAGGCCGAGGCGCATTGCGATTCGCAATGGGAAGCGATCCGTTCCCCACCGACGGGGCTGGGTCTCTGGTTTCAATATTGGATATCGAGGTCGGTCGATGTCGGCAGTGATGGCTGCGCACCGAGTCTGGTGGCTGCGATCGCCCCCGCGGTACAAGCTCGGCTGAGCGCATGTTCGATAGTCCGTCCTTGTGCCAGTTCAACGACCAGCGTGCCACAGAACGCGTCTCCAGCCCCTACCGTGTCGATAGCGTCAACGCGTGGCGGATGGGCAGCGACCACGCGCTCGTCCCTGCGGAATGCCTCAGCTCCTCGTGCGCCATGGGTAACAACTAACAGCCCCCCGTAGCTGTCAAGCTGACTCTTCAGGCTGTGCTGTTCGATCTCATTCACGACGATCAGATCTGCCCGCTCAAGAAGTGGCTCTGGAAAAGGTCGAGCCGGTGCAGCGTTGAGGCAGAACAGGGCCGTGCTCTGACGGGCTGCTTCGAGGACCGTATCGTCTCGTATCTCGAGTTGGCACAGGACCGCGTCGAACCCCTGGGCATCAACGTCGCCGGGTCCAAGATCATGGTTGGCACCCGGAGCAACCACGATTTGGTTCTCGCCTCTCTCATCTACCACGATCAGGGCGACACCTGTGGACCGACCTGTCACTGTGGTCAGTCGCGACAGATCGACGCAGCCCTCTCGAAGGAGTTCCAGCGCTTCCTCGGCAAGAGCGTCATCGCCGACCGCAGCAACAAGGGTGACATCTGCGCCCTGCCGACGCGCCGCGAGTGCCTGATTGGCCCCCTTTCCACCCGGATGACGGCTGAAGATCGCCTCACCTACGGTCTCACCTGGTGTGGGCAGATGGGAGCAACTGGCGACAAGGTCGAGGTTGACGCTCCCAACCACACAGATGCGGACGGATCCCTGCGCGTCGAAACTGGACGGAGTATCCGAAGCAGCCAAACGCGTCATATCGAGTCTCGCCTGATGACCGCGTCAAAGAGCCGCAACTCCCTAATCTGCTTGGCGCACGGCGAAGCGATGTCTGCGCTGCCCTCTGGGTGATACTCCACGGCCGTCACCAGGTTCTGGTCACTTTGCTGAGACCCCGGGGTCGTTCCGGGTCCAGGCCTTTTGCCACTGTGAGATGGTAGGCGAAAAGCTGGCCGCCAACGATCGCGGGGATCGGTGTGATCCACTCCGGGACATTCACTGGGAGGCGTATGAACGATGCTGCCAGTTCTAGTGTCGCTTCCACATCGCTGATAACCACAAGGTCCGCCCTCTGCCCCCTGACGAGCGCCTCCAACAGGGCGTGATAGTCGTCATGGGGGGGACCAGACGGTGCTACTGCCAGGATTGAAAGGCCTGGTTCTACGAGGGCCAACGGACCGTGGAGGAAATCGGCAACCGAGAAAGGCTGGGCCAACACATACGCCAACTCCTGTAGCTTGAGCGCCCACTCGAACGCCGTCGCGTAGTTGAAGCCACGGCCAAGTACGGCGCAATGTTCCAGTGATGAGCGTGCGCGAGCCATCTCGGCAATGTCATCCGATTGATCAAGCAGGTACTCGACGTGGGATGGTAGAGCGACCAGCTCATGTTCCATCCCTGCCTCGTCGTTGAGTGCGGCCGAGAGCAGCAACACGGCGGCCAACTCGGCTGTGTACGTCTTGGTCGCGGCAACCGCCTCCTCCGACCCGGCGCGCAGCAAGATGACATGATCAGCGTGTTCTGCAAGAGGCGACGAAGCGTTGTTGGTGATTGCGAGGGTTGGCCTGTGTTGGCGCCGGGCTTCGATGAGCACCGCGGTAATGTCCGGGGACTGCCCCGATTGTGAGATCCCAACCACGATCGCGTTCCCCAGCGCCGGAGGACTGTTATACAGGCTGTAGAGGGACGGTGCGGCGAGGCAGACCGAGAGACGATTCCGTGCTCCCCAGACGTATTGTGCGTAACGTGCGGCGTTGTCCGACGTTCCGCGGGCTGCCACTACGACTTGGTCGATCTTCGCTCTCCGCCAGGTTTCGGCGACCTGTTCAGCAGTCTCCCAGTTCTGGCTGACGACCCGCTCCAGCGTCCCTGGTTGCTCGAAGATGTCGTTCCACAGCGCCATTCCACTACCTTCCTTCGGCCGGTGGCAACAACTGGGAGAAGATTCCAGCGATGACTGTGTCAACGATCGTATCTACGGACCCGGCGACATCGAAGACGACCGCCTTATCCGGTTCCTCGAGGGCGTCCAGTTGGCTGTCAAGCATGCCCGGGTCCATGTAGTGACCGTGTCGGTTCTCCATGCGATGTCGGATGAGATGACGGTCGCCGCGGAGGTACACCACCATGGCGTCGGTTCCTTCGAGGAGCTGATCCCGGTACGCCGCCTTCAGTGCCGAGCAGGCGACCACGACCGGCTCGCCACGACGGAGGCTATCCGAAATTAGGTCGTGAAGGGAAGCGAGCCATGGAGCGCGGTCCTCGTCGGTCAGCGGCACACCGGATGCCATCTTGGCGACGTTTCCTGGTGGGTGGTGGTCGTCTCCGTCGTAGAACGTCCACCCGAGGACTGCGGCCACGGCCCTCCCGATCGTCGTCTTCCCGCTTCCGGCCACGCCCATGACAAGGACTGCCCGTGAGCGCGGCATGCTCATTGCATCACCGGGAATGCGACGGGCCCGCGGATCTCCTGTGAGCGATAGATCGCAGTGAATAGCTCCACGGTCTTTCGCCCTTCGAGCCCGGTGACCAACGGTTCACGATCCTCAATCACAGCGCTAAGGAAGTCCTGGATCTGGATTCGGTGATAGTGCTTGATCGGATCCGCCTTCATGAAGTCTTGTCGGTCTTCGGCCTGCCAGTGCTCAAGTTGGTCTTCTTCACCCGGCACCGTCCAGAGGTCGGTGATAGGGGGTCCGAGGATCTCGGTCACCCCGGCGATGAACATGGCACCACCGTCGGTCTGTACGCCGACCGAAGCACCGTTCTCGCCGTGCACATGCACCTTGCCGTACAACCCCGGCTTCTGGGAGTTGCTCACGACGACAGAGCCCATCCCACCGTTGCGGAATCGCAGCACCGCGACTGCGGTGTCTTCCACCTCCACTCTGGGGTGGTTCAGATTGCCCCAGTAGCCATACACCTCGTCGATCGGTCCCATGAACCACTGAAGCAGGTCGAGCTGATGAGGAGCCTGGTTGACGAGGACACCGCCCCCTTCCCCCCGCCAAGTTCCGCGCCAAGGATCCGATGCGAAGTACTCGTCGTCTCGCCATCCGAGCATCACTACGGTTCCAAGCACCGGGCGCCCGATCTTCCCCTCATCGATTGCCCTCTTGACCCGCTGCACCGGTTCGTAGAGGCGCCGCTGGCTGATGACACCAAGCTTGACGTCTGCGGCTCTGGCGCTCGCGATCACCTCGTCACAGTCGGCGAGGGTGACGGCCAAAGGTTTCTCCACAAGGACGTGGGCTCCAGCCGTGGCTGCTGAGATGGCCGGCGCCGCATGGGCACGATGGGGTGTGGCTACGCATACGGCCTGTACCTGTTCTTCACTCACCATCTCGGCGACGTCGCCGTAGGCGCGCACTCCGAAGCGTTCGGCGAATGCCTCGGCGCTGTCTTTGTCGCGGTCACACACGGCGCGAAACCGTGATGTGGGGAGATCGCGCAGGGCCGAGGCATGGATCTCACCTGCTTTGCCGCAACCGACCAGTGCTGTCGTGATCTGGTCCATGGTTCGGTTACCGCGCCGGCTCCAGCGTCAGCCACTCACCTGGCGTCAGAATGACCGGCTTGGGAGCGTCGGGATTCTTTTCTCGGGCAGCGGTGAGCAACTCGTTGAATCTCTTTATTTCCGGAAGATCCGGATCGTCATGATGGCAGGGGATGGCATAGTCAAGTCCGAGCCAGTTGCAGGCCAGTGCAGCCTCTTCTGCAGTCATCTCACCTGTGAGGTAGACCTTGATGCCGTGCTTGGCTCCGCGATGGTCGCCGGGAACACCCACGTTGATGAGGCCGACGGTGGGCCGGTATAGATCCCCGTACAGTTTCATGTCGCCGTATATCGTCGTGTCCCCGGCGTGGTAGATCCGCTGACCCTCACCGGCATAGACGATGAAACCGAGAGGGATGCTGGAAAAGACCTTGCCGTCCTCGGCCTGGATGTACGACCAGTGGCGCGAGTAGACGGGGCGAACCTCGATGCCTGCGCCTTCAGTCATCATCCCCCACGGGATGGCGAGCAACCGTTCGCCTTCGATCCCCCTGTGCATCAGATAGCCACGCACATCCGCACCACAGATCAGCGGCAGATCAGGCAACCTGCGCATGATCTCGTACGCATCGCCCAAGTGGTCGTAGGCGGCGTGGGTGACGAGTAGTAAGTCGACGTGTTCCAGGTCTTCCACCTTGTAGGGGCTGACCCCGTTGTCGTCGAGATATGGATCGATGAGAACCCGCTTGCCGTTAGCGGTGATGATCTCGAAAGCTGCGGTTCCCAGGAACCGGATGGACACCGTCATCTGATCTCTCCTTCGTCGTGCGAGGCAGGCACCGCCCCAGTCGTGTTTCCATCGAACAAGTCCAGACGCGGGGCCGGCACCTCGACCATGACGAGCTGGCCAAAAGACCCCTCGGTAAGCAGCAACCGACGTTCCCCTGCCCCGGCAAACGCCACGTTGGTCGGGAGGTCGCCCGGGACCTCCAGGTAATGCCGGACGTCCCCCTCGGTCTCAACAACGGCGATGTCTCCCTGGCCGAGTACCGTGACGTAGAGGCGCCCTTCTTCGTCAAAGGCCATGCCGTCTGGACCTGCAGTGCGCCCGTACGACTTGGGCGCACTGCGCATCACATTGGCGAACAGGTTCCGTTCGCCAACCAGGCGAGCTCCCTCCAACTTGTACCGATAGATGTTGCCGGTCAGCGTCTCCGACACATAGAGCTGGTGACCGCCCGGGCCCCAGGCAATGCCGTTGGCAAACTGCAGGCCGCGGTCGAGTACCTCGCACTCGCCCGATACGGGATCGATGCGGTATACGCGGCCGTCCACCGAGACGTCGTACGCTGCCTCGGGCGGGTCGATCCCTTCGAACGCAGCCAGCGGCACGCCTGAGTCGGTCATGTAGAGAGCACCGTCCGGCCCGAAGCACAGGTCATTGGGCCACAGGAACGGCAGATCGGAAGGTCCTCTGGCAATGGTTGTGATTTCACCATTGGGACTCACGCGCAGCAGGGCCTGATCCTCCGACTCTGCCACCCACAGGTTGCCATCGGTGTCAAGGGCCAGTCCGTTGGGCCGGCCCGTCTTGGCGACCGTCCAGCGTACGGATCCGTCGGCACTGAACTCCGTGATGGAGCCAAGATCCATCTCGGTAACGGCCCAGGATCCATCGCCGAGTAGGACGGGTCCCTCGGGGTTGGCAACATCCCTCGCGAAGATCACTTGAGGCCAAGGGGGAACTCCAAAGCCGGCCGCTGGTAGCTATCCGTCAGCTTCCGCGTTGGGGGTGGGCCGTGGCGTGCACGCGAACCAGGAGCGGTTCGTCGCCGGGAGCCATGATCTTGAGCAGGGTCAGGTCTACGTCGCGCTCCACGGTCACGGTGATCTCGTCCGAGACGACCTGCACCCGCCAACGCAACGACGCAGCATTCGACTCGGCGGCGATGACCCGATCGGCAAGTGCACGGGCTTTCGAGGCATCGAGGCGCAGTACCCCGTTGCGCCACGCCGTTTCATCGATACCGGATGCGCCGGCAACCGCTGCGGCATCCGCTACGGCGGCGACCGCCTTTCGCACGACCAGTCCCCGCCACAAGTCCAGCGACAGCCCCCCGAGCGCCATCACCATGATGACGAGGCCCAGCACCCAGATCGTGATCGATCCACGGTCCCTGCTCACGGGAAGCTCCGGTACAGATCCACCTGTTCGGTGTGGTGAACGGACCAGGTCACCGATCCGAACTCACCGACTCCGGGAATGACGATTGCCGGCATGCGGACATCCACCGTTGCCGTGACGAGCCCGCCGCGTCCGACATTCCCGCTGAGGGCCACGGCGACATCCTCACGATCGACGCCATAGTTGAGGGCGGCGCGGCTGACCAGATCTTCGGTGTCGGCAAGCTCCGCGGTGACGGCGGCGGTGCGAGCGGCGTTCCGGGCGATCTCACGCGCCATCATCTGACGCTCCACCCACGGCGCGAAACTCAGGACGAGCAAGACGGCAGGAACGAGCAGGAGGCCGACGGCTGCAGCCAGTTCCAGAGGCGCAGATCCGCGATCCTTCACGGCACAGGCTCCTTGACGCTCTGTGCCGACACGGTGAACGACCAGTCGGGCACTCCGGGAATCCACGAGCGAAACGTCACGTCCGCGTCGGCGCTCACCAGCACCCCGTCGGTCGCACACCACGCATCGACCCCCTCTCCCATGGTTCCTCCGAGCAGGTCGCCAAGCGTGTCTGCAAGAGCCCGTTCGCAATCCCCGAGTCCGGCTCCCGACCGGGCGCCGGCCCTCACCCCTTCGTTGAGCGCACCTCGGACAACTCCCTTGCCGTACTGAAAAACGATCATGTTCGCCATGAAGACGAAGAACATCAGCGCAACCCCGGCGGCGAGAACGAACTGCGGGGTCGCGAAGCCGCACGACCGGTCACACACCGCCTTCAGCACACCCTGCCCACCACCTCGCTGCTGCGTCGCGCACCGGTGCCCGCGACCGGGAACATCAACCGCACCCCGGAGTGAGCGTCTCGGCCTCCGCCCACGGCTCATCCCATCGATTGCGCGCGCCGTCAGCCGAGCAGCTGCGCGCGAATCCATGCAACGATGTCCAGCCCGAGCGCCTGGAGTGCGGCCCAGATGGCAATCAACGCGATGATCGCCAGTGCCGCGTTCCCGAGGAGCTCGGCAGTGTTCAGACCCCTCTCGTCCCGATGGATCATCTCCATGATCAGTTGCATGAATACCCCTTCCCTAGAGGCCGCCGAACACGATGCTCGGCAGCGGTGCCGCCACGAACAGCAGCATGATTGGTGCAAGAATTGCGATGGTCGGAATCAACATTGCGGCGCGTCGCTTCGTCGCAGCACGCCTGATGGCTTCTCGCCGTGCTTCCCGGACGTCTTCCCCGAGGGCCAAAAGGGCGCCCGCCAGATCCGTTCCGCGCTCCTCGGCCGCCGACAACAGCCAGTACGTTCTCGCTGCGTGCGGCTCCGGCGTCGAGTGTGCGATACGTGCAAGTGCCTCCGACGCCGGCACGCCGCTGCGGTGAAGTCGCAAGGCCTCGGCGAGTTCCCCGGCCATTGCCCCCACGCCTCGTGAGACGACGTACTGGACGGCCTGGACGACTCCACCGCCCACTCTCACCCGCATGGAGAGCAACTGGTTGATCGTGTACACCTCGATCCGCAGACGCATCTTGCGGTCTTCGATCGCCTTGCCGAGACGACCCCTCCAGCGAGTCGCTCCCACGATGAACCCCAGGCCTCCCATGGCCAGAGCAGCACCCGTATCGAGCCCCACCACCGTTGCTCCGAGGAACGCGGCACCGGTGGCCAGCGCGGTGGAAAACAGTTGGCGCAGCCGGTACTCGGCAAGCCGGCGTTCCTCATCGACGGTCGGGAACAGGCCCGCCTGGCGTAGCTTGCGTCGCATCTCGAGTTCGCTCGAGCCGTCCACGATCCGGCCGAGTCGCCGGCCCGCTCCTTCGAGCATCATCTTGAGGATCCTGGCAACCGAAGCCTGGTTGGCCCGACCCAGTTCCGGCGTTCCCCCGAGACTGACGGTGCTCGCAACACTGTAGGGACGGACCCGCGGGCCGAGCCGGGGCATCGGCTTCACGACCAGAGACACTGCTGCAACCGCCGCGATCCCCGTGCACAGGGCAACACCCAACGCGATCACTGGGCACCTCCTGCGGGGGCGAAGACCCTCGGCTCGTCAGGTTCACGCCCGAGACGGGCGACCAGCCACATCCCGAGGGCGCTCAGCGCCGCCCCGACGGTCACCACGAGGATGCCCGCCGGGCTCCGGTAGAAGTCCCGAAATGCTCCCTCGCGCAACGTGAGGGCCACCAAGACCAGCCACGGCAGCACGAACACGGCACGGGCATTGATCTTCTGCTCGAGCGATTCGGTCCTGATCTCTTCCAGCGCCCACAGATCGCGAGTGGCGGCCTCGGCAAGATCCTCCAGAATCTCGGAGACGGCAGAGCCTCCACGTTCTTGGGCGAGTATGAGCACCTCCAGCACACGATCCGACGTCGGATCGGCCAGCTCGGCCTTGACGATCTCGAGTGCAGCGACGACCCCGACCGTTCGCGCCATGAGCGGGAATCCCGCAAACGCAGCCCGCAGTGGAACCGGCCCTCGCTCGGAGAGTCGATCGAGAGCGCGCGCGAGTGACATGCCCGAGGCAACCGACGCGACGAGGTCCCTCAGTCCGTCCGGCCACGCCCCATGCACCTCTTCCATGCGGCGGGCCCTACGACGCGACACCGAGAGCACCGGCAACGACGCCACGGCGATCGCCGGGAACACGGCGACGATCGGACTTCTCGTGGCCGCTATGAACACGGCCAACGCAACGAAACCGAACGCAGCGATCGCACCCATGAACGAGAACGGCGCGAGGTCGACCCCGGCCTGGGTGAGCCACAGCCTCGTCCTGGTGAGATGACCGGCTTTGCGGCGGGAGCGGACCGGGGTCACTCCCCCGAGCGCGGCGACGACCAGCACGACGAACGTGCCGGTGGCAAGGGCGGCAAGCAGGATCACAGCGGAGACCGTCTCCCCTCGAAGATCGCACGCAGCGTCATGCCCTCTGGAAGGGACCGCTGGATGCGCCTCGTGAGATCGTCGGGTGGGAACGCCCCGGTCCATTCGAGCGGCCCGCCCAGATCGTCCCGGAGAAAGATCGGTTCCGTCGTGAAATCGTCGTGGAGCGATGGAACGACGGAGAGCACTTCCATGACTTGTCGTCGGAGGCCACGGTCCGACCGCACCGACGCGTCCCTGTCGAGGTGCACGACGAAGTCGATGGAAGAGGCGAAGACGTTACGAACGACTGATTCGGTGACGTTCTCTCCCGCCATCAGTGCCGCGTTGACGAGAGCGGAGAGCGCCTCACGTGCAGAGTTGGCATGCACCGTGCAGGAGAACGCGCAGCCTGCGTTGACCGCCCGGGTGAGTTCGAAGGCTTCGGCACCACGAACTTCCCCGACGACGATGCGATCCGGCCGCATCGCCAAAATGATCTTCACGAGATCTCGCAGCGCGATCGCCCCCGACCCGTCGAGAGACGGCGGCCGGGCCTCGTAGTACGAGCCGTGAACGATCGGGACATGTAACTCGCGAACCTCTTCGCAGCTTCGCAGGCAGTCTCCCGGCGGAATGGCAGCGATCAACGCGGCGAGCATGGAGGTCTTGCCCGCTCCGGGAGGCCCGGAGACGATGATGCTCGACTTTGCCTGTGTCGCGGCCCACAGGAACCCGGCTGCCGGCGGTGTCATCGAGCCGAGTTCGACCAGTGACGCGAGGGTCTCTCTGCGCAGCGCATACCTGCGGATCGTGACCGAGAGGCGATCGGCGATCGGCGGCATGACTGCGGTCAATCGGGCCGAGTCTCGTAGGACCCTCGCTTGCACGATCGGATTCGCTACGTCGAGATGACGATCGGTGTCCGCAAGGAGCCGGTCGACCACCCGCCGGTTCTCCTCTTCGGTGGTTGGACGGCTCAGCGCGTGCAACCTCCCATCGCCGTCGATGGAGGACACCCGGTCACCTTCGATGAAGATCTCTTCGACCCCGGGATCGGTCAGTATGTCGGTGAGCGGGCCGAAGTCTGCGACGGCGTGAAAGACTCGCTCGATCATCTCTGCAGGATCGAGCAAGGCCTTGCTTCCACCATGATCGGCCTGTCGCTGGTAGGTCCCGACTGCCTCGGTCACAGCGGCGCGCGTCAGCTCGCGCTCGGCCTGAACGTCGAGCTTCCGTCGCTCAATGATCTGAACCGCGGCGGAACGAATGTCGTCGTAGGCACTCATCCCGCACTCCCGATCAGCGGCGCGTCGGCGGCCAAGGCTGCCACGCCACGGCTGAACGCTCCCTTTCGCACGAGACCCCCGGCCCAAGACGCCTGTTCAACGCGCCGGTCCATCGGCAAGAACCTCAGTACCGACGGTTCGAAGACCCGCTCGATCTCTCGGGCGACCTCGCTCCGCAGAAACGCTCCTCTCGGAGTTCTGTTGACGACCAAGAGCAACCGAGCGTGCTCGTTCAGCACCTTCGCCTCGGCCACCCAATCCAGCAGCCGGGACACACCGAGCGGTGTGGGAACGCCGACACCGATCAGAATACCCGCCATCGAGATGAGCCTTCTCGCGAGCCGGTACCGGCCATCACCGGGAAGTCGCTCGACTCCCGAACTGACATCGAGGACCACACAGTCCGCGGTCTTCGCCAGATCCTCGACGGCGGCGACGACATCCGCCGGACGGAGTTCGAACCAGTCGCGAGGATTGGGAATCCCACAGACAACCCCAAATCCGGCGCTGTCGTCGATGTCGCCTCCAATGTCCTCGCCGTGCCGAGAGTGGTCAACGAGGGTTCTCAGATTCGGTACGAGCGGCAGGCCGAGCCGTTGGGCAATCGACGGAGCGAGATCGTCGGCATCGACGAGGAGCGTCCGCGATCCGCCAACCTGGAGCCGCCCTGCAATGCCGATCGCTATCTCGGTGGCACCGGTGCCTCCAAACGGCCCGCCCACCACCACGATGTCGCCGGACACTGCATGCTGCGCGACCACGCGCGCAGCGCGCGTCACCACTCCGGATCGCATCGCGGCGATCTGGCGAACGAATTCCTCGGTTGTCGCATGCGCGCCGATGACGGCGTCTGCGCCCATCTCCAGAAGTCGCTCGCGGCCCTCGGCGAACTCTTCTTCGTCGTAGACACCGAGCACCTTGCGGCCGCCACCGTGCATCTCGTCGACGAGCCGCCGACTCAGGAATGACGTCGTGTCATCGACCACCAGCACTTCAAAGTCGCCACTCGTGGCCTCCTCCGGGCGCAGGACGCGGACTTTCACGCGCACACCACCATGGTCGGCGGCGTGACGATGCAAACGAGTCGCCCAGTCCCTCGGGGACAGCACGAGAGCGACCGCCGGGTCTGTGTTCACGGCTCGTCATCCGGCGGATAGACCAGAACGGAAGGCGGTGCCGCGCCCGTTGAACGCACGAGGTCGAGCGTTCCTTCGGACAGGGCAGCGGCGACTTCGAGTGCCGATTCGGCATCCAGGGCCACCGTGACCGCGTAGCGGCCGGCGCCACCGAGCGCTCCGCCACTCCCATCGCTGACCATCAGCACCTCGGCCCCGACGAGAACGTACCGGGCGATACCGTCCGCCGACTGAAGGACATCGACACGGTCTCCTGGTCGCAGAGCACCTCCGACGGCATGCTCAGGATCCACCGGAATGCTCATTGCTCGCACGGTCGACGAAAGCATCACGAAATCGCGTCTGGACAGCAGCGTCCCCGACGGGATGGAACGGGCAACCACCATGCCGATGAGGCCGTCCAGCTCACCGGTTCCCACCATCCGATCCTCGACGTCGTTCTGCGCGTGCACCGGTGTGAACCGCACCATCTCCGTAACAAGGCGGGCACCGGCCGGAATGTCCTCGGCTGCAACGGCAACATCGATGGTGTTCTGCTGCGAGCGGAGATAGGCGAAGTTCAGAACCACCGCGACGAGGCCCGCCACCAGCATCACCCAGTGTCCTGTCGAGAACCGCCCCAACGGCCCCAGCCTGGCTCTCACTCCTCCCAGCAGTTCCCTCCCCGTGAGACGGTCATCATATCTTGCCGGTAGTGTGACTTGCCACTGGCTGGTAATTCGTCGAGGTCCTGCGAGGAGTTGTGGATAGCTGGAACGACGATCTCGAGCACACGGTGCGCTCCGAAGCAGAGGAGTCCGAGTCCGATGCTGCAAAGCTGGCAAAGCGTGCGCGTGCATTGGGTGACGTCGCGTTCGACGCGATGACCCGCGGCGACCTGCTGGCGGTGGCCTCTTCCGATCGCTCGTACGTGGGAACGGTGCGGTACGCTCGCGGCGATCTGGTGTCGCTGGAAACCGACGGCGGCTGGATCGATGCCAATCTCGTCGGTCCGCTGCATCTCGTGATCAGGCGCCGCGCCTACTCCGACGGCTTCGACCGCGTCGCCGGCGCGGATACCTTCAAAGCACGGCTCTCCGAGTACGAGCTCACCGGCGAGCTGGTCGAGATCGTCGCCCCGCACGCGGGGGTCTCCATGAAAGGACATATCTCCGCCGTGGCGAAGGACCACCTGATGCTGACCACTGCCGATGGTCAAGACGTCTTCGTCCCGCTGTCGCAGATCGCATTCGTCGTCCGGCCCAAGAGCTAGCGGCTCTCCGAGCAACACACGGCGCGCATGGCCGGCATCACTCACCAGGTTTCAGGTCGGCCTGCAATTCGCTCGCAGGATGCTGTTTCACGAACTCGAAGATCTCGTCGCGAAAGAACCGGAACGTGCGCCCCCCGGGCAACCGGTACGCAGGGATGCGCCCCTCTCTGGCGTACTTGCGTACCATCTGAATGTTCATGCCGAGCAGTTCGGCGACGTGTGCCGTATCGAGAATCTGTGGGTACTCGTCCGTCATACCATTCCTTGCTGTTTGACGATAGTCTACAACACCCAACGGCTCGATGCCAGATGCTGAATCGGCCAGCAGGCAGCGGCCAGCAGCCAGCAGTCATCGGCAACGGGCTCACGTCCGCCCCACGGCCTTGCGTCGATGCTGCACCGCGGTACGAAATACGAAGTACGTAATACCGTCTGAGAACTGACTACCGGCCGCGGCCACCGGCGGGCAACGCACTAGGCTCATCTGGTCATGGACGAACACCCACAGACGGACGAACCGGCGATCGAGCCCGAGGTTGTAGAGCCCGAGGTCGTGGAGTCGGCGGTCACACAGCCAACCAAGCTGATCCGCATCGCGTCGATGACCCGGGCGATGCTCGAGGAAGTCCGCCAGGCCCCCCTCGACGAGGCAGGGCGCAAACGTCTCCTCGCCGTCTACACACGCACCCTCGAAGAACTCAAAGAAGTGCTCTCCGACGACCTGAAAGAAGAGCTGGACGAGATCTTCCTCCCCCTCACCTCGGAGATCCCCTCCGAGTCTGAGCTCCGTATCGCCCAGGCGCAGCTCGTCGGGTGGCTCGAAGGGCTCTTCCACGGCATCCAGGCGAGCTTGTGGACCCAGCAGATGGCGGCACAGGCTCAACTCGCGGAGGTTCGGTCCCGCAAGTCGCTGGAAGCTCCCAACGTGACCCCTGGCCAATACCTTTAGCTCAAGCAGACCGTCGGCACGGCCGATGTCAGCGTCATGGACGGGTACCTCCCGAAAAGTGTTTCGCGGTCATTGCTGCGCCTGCGAGCAATCGGATACGCCATTGCAGTCCCGGTACTCGCTGCCGGCTGGTGGCTGGACCGCTCGACCGAAGTGGGAATCCTCGCCGTCGTAACAACACTCGCCGCGACCTGGAACATCGTACGGCTCCGGAAATCCGACATGGCCTGGGCTCTGGCAACCGACCTCACCGGCACGGCCCTCATCTGGTGGATGTTCGGCCCCGTCTCGGCGGTCTACTTCCTCCTCGCCTTCGTGATCGTCGTCGCAGCGATCGTCTTGGATCGAAAGCAAGCGCTGCGCATGGTCGCAGCAACCCTCGTGCTCATCCTCGGCATGGCCCTGGCACACCTGGTGGCCCACCCACTGCCGTTCTTCCACGGCCCGACAGATAGCTGGATCGACCGGATCGGCGAGCTCGGTCTGCCGCTCGCCATTGTCCTCTACACCACGGTGATCATGTTCAGCATCTCCAGGGTCCTCGATGAATCGCGGAGAGATCTCGCTGCGAGCGAAGAGCGATTTCGTCTGTCGTTCGAGGGTGCTGCCATGGGGATGGCCATGTTCGAACTCGAGGGCAAGATCACCCAGATCAACCCGGCGTTCTGCGAGCAGCTTCGCTACGACAAGGAGACCCTCCTCACCATGACGTGGCAGGATGTCATCGACGAGGCAGATGAGGATGAGACCGAGCACCGACTCCTCCGTGCCCTCGACGGCGTCACCCCCCACTGGCAAATCGAGGGTCGCCTCGTACGGTCGGACGGCTCCGTCTTCTGGGCCGGCATCGTGGCCACGCTGATTCGTGACGAGGAGGGCAACCCCCACTCCTACTTCGCGCAAACGCTCGACATCTCGGAGCAGAAGGCCGCGGAAGAGGCCCTCGCCGCATCAGAGGAGCGGTACCGAAGTCTGTTCGAAGGGATTCCGGCCGCCTTGTACCGGACTACTCCCGAGGGTCACATCCTCGACGCCAACCCGGCGCTCGTCGAGCTGCTCGGGTATCCGGATCGACAGACAATGCTCAATCTCGACGTGCACGACGCGTACGTCCGAGAAGCCCGGAGAAAAGAGATCATCGAGAGGCTCGAGAGCGAAGGCAGGTTCATCGGTGTCGAGGAACAGCTCCGCAGGTACGACGGAAGCACCATCTGGGTCCGGGACAGTTCCCGAGTGGTGTTCGACGACGAAGGCGAGATCGCGTACTTCGAAGGTGCCCTCACCGACACGTCGGCACGCCACCAGGCCGAGCAAGCCCTGCGCGAATCAGAGGCTCGGCTGCAGGCAATCTTCCAGCACGCCCCCATCGGCATCGTTGCCATAGACCTGGACCAACGGATCATCGCCGCCAACGCCGAAATCGCCCGCACACTCGGGAGATCCATCGAAGAACTCAAGACCATGTCCATCGCCGACATCACCCATCCCGAGGACCGGGGAATCGATCTCCCACTCAGAGAACAGCTCCTCGCCGGTGAGATCCCCTCCTACCGATTCTCCAAGCGATACCTGCACGCCGACGGCCGCCCTCTCTGGGTCGAACTCTCGGTCACCGTCGTCCACGACGATCAGGGCGAGCCGGAACTGATGATCGGATTGATCCAAGACATCACCGAGCGACGCCAGGCGGAAGCCGATCGCGACCAGATGATCAAGATCCTCGAGGCGACCCCGGACCTGGTCGGGATCGTCGACGTCCAAGGCCATCTGACGTATGTGAATCGTGCCGGGCGCGAGTGGTACGGGCTCTCCTCCGAGGGTTCTCTACCACCACTGAACGTCGCCGGAATGATCGAGACGGACTCCGGAGAAGGGATCAAGGACATCTTCCGGACGCTGCTCGACTCAGGCTGGTGGACCGGTGATGTGACCTTGCACGCACCAAACGGTGAGACGATCCCGGGATCGGCCGTGGTGCTCGCGCATCGTCGCGACGATGGAACGATCACCCACATCTCCGCCACGTTCCGAGACCTGACGGAGCGCATCGAAACGCAACACCGCCTGGAACGGCTCATCCGGTCCAAAGACGAGTTCGTCGCTTCCGTCTCTCACGAACTGCGCACCCCCCTCACGGCAGTCGTCGGCCTCGCGCAAGAGCTGCGATCTTCGTGGAAGGTCTTCTCCACCGACGAGATCCACGAGTTCATGGACCTCCTCGCCGATCAGGCCTCCGATGTCGCAAACCTGGTCGAGGACTTGCTGGTCGCCGCACGCGCGGAGATCGGCAAGGTGGCGATCGCGCCACGGATTGTCTCGATCACCGAGCAGATCGACAGCGTCGTTGCGGCCCTCGACGAGCCTTCCCAGCGACGCATCACGGTCATTGCAGATCATGCCGAGACGTGGGCCGACCCGGCTCGCCTCCGCCAGGTCATCCGCAATCTCATCACCAACGCCGTCCGGTACGGAGGTCGGCACATCGAGGTGAGTACGGAAGTCAAGAACGGATTCGTCGCTCTCCACGTCTCCGACGATGGCCCAGGGATCAGCGCGGGCCTCGAAGAACGAATCTTCGAACCGTACACACGGGACCACGAACCGGGGTCTCAGCCGAATTCGGTCGGACTCGGCCTCACCGTATCGCGGCACCTCGCCCGGCTCATGGGAGGCGACCTGGTCTACTCGAGGGATGAGCGCAGCACATTCACGCTGACGCTCCCCGAGTCGGCGGCTGCACCGGCTCAAGCGTCCTGAGAACCCGCTGCGCTACTTGGCCGCGTTCGATGATGTCTGAATTGGTACGAGCACGGCTCCGGAGAGTGTGCTGACCCGGCCGTCGTCCCAGCGCACTTCGACGATCCCATCACGAATCGCGACGACGACGCCGGTGCGCCCGACCTGACCGACCTTCTTGGTCAACTCCCGAACGTGCATGCCTTTACGAAGGGTCACAACTCCTCCTTGACACAATTCTATTGCATATCTGCGGAATCTGCCCGGCCAATCTGCTCCATACGAGCCACGAGTTCGTCTCTGGCTGCGGTACTGCCGAACATGGTAATGACATCGCCTGCTTCCAGACGTGTGCTCCCGCGAGGAACGTAGACGGTCGTCCGGCGCCTGACGGAAACGATCGTGCAGTCATCCGGCCATGAGACGTCTTTGAGTAGCTGCCCGCTGAGCCCCGCCGGTACCTGGACCTCATAGAACGAGACGCCGGGCTCGGTCTTGCGCTGCAGACGATCTCTCGCCAGCTGGACACCGGTGGCCGAGCCCAGGGCGACGTGATAGGCGTTGACAATATCTCTCCGCCGGAACATCCCCACGAGATGGGTGGAGTCGTCCTCTGCAACGACGGGGAGCCGGGAAACGCCGAGCGCGGCCATACGTTCCAGCGCCTGGCTCACCGGAGTGTTCGCGGTCACGGTCACGGGACGCTGCGTCATCGCGTCGGCGACCAGACCGACCGACTTCTGCCGAAGAATGTCCGACATGCTCAGCACGCCGATGAGACGGCCGTGGTCGAGGACCGCGGCGCCATGGTGGCCATGTTCATTGAGGATCTCGGTGGCCTCCTCCAGAGTCATGTGTGGAGTGACCGGGGCCTGCCGGGACATCACGTCACCGACCATGATGGTGTCGAGTACATCGACCTCGGAAGCGCGGACCAGTTGGATGCCCTTGCGGATCAGCGGCATCGTGTACACGCTCTCCGGACTCAGCACGTCGGCGATGAGGGTGGCGAGGGACACGGCAAGCATGAGCGGGAGCACGAGCTTGTAGTCCTGGGTGATCTCGAACACGATCAGAATGGAGGTCAGGGGCGCACGTGCGACCGCCGCGAACATGGCCGCCATTCCGACGACGGCGAACGGGCCGGGCCGAAGCGCCGACAGCGTCCACGCGGGCGCCAGGAGCTCGGCGAGGCCGGCACCGAAGGCTGCCCCGATGAAGAGGCTGGGCATGAACGCTCCCCCCGAACCGCCGGAACCGATCGTCGCAGACGTGGTGATGATCTTCAGCACGACGAGAACCATCAGCAGCCACCAGACCTGGGTTCCGGAGACCGAGATGTTGACGATTCGTGCCACGAAGTCCTGTCCGGTGCCGAGCACGTCCGGCTCCACGACGCCGATCAGTGCGATCACGAGCCCGGCAACGACGGGACGCAGCCACGGCCATCTCGAGAATCGTTCCGAGAGTTCCTCGATCGCTCCCAGCACCCGCAGGAACGCCCAGGCGAGCACGGCGATGGCAATCCCGAGCGCGGCGTAGACGAGCAGCTCCTGCCACTCCCTGTGCGGGATGAGGCCGTACGCCGGAGCCCTCAGGACCTCCGCCCCGCGGGTGATGCTCCTGGTTGTCACGGCAGCAGCGACCGAGGCAACGACCACTGCAGAGAGATGCCGAACCGAGAGCGTGCGCAAGATCACTTCCATGGCGAACAGCATGCCGGCGATCGGGGCGTTGAAGCTCGCGCCGATTGCAGCTCCCGCGCCGGCGGCAACCAGGCTCCGGACCTGATCCTCACCCAGGTTCGTATGCCGGGCGATGGACGAGCCGATCGTGGCTCCGATCTGCACGATCGGACCCTCCCGACCCCCTGAACCACCCGCGCCCAGAGTCAACGACGTCGCGATGAACTTCCAGATCACAGCCCGGCTCGGCAGGTATCCGGACCGTATCGTCAGCCCCTCGATCGTTGCCGGAACGCCGTCGCCCTCGACCTCAGGCGACCACCGGCGGGCGACGAACCATGCCACCAGAATCCCGAGTGGGATGACAAGGACCGGCACCCAGCGGCCGAGCGGAATCTGGCCGACGCCGTCGCGTACCCACTGGATCATCGCGATCAGCAGAGAGGCGGCCGCACCGACCAAGACGCCGACGACCACGGCCAGCCCGAGGAAGCGGGCGGTGTCCCACTGTTCGTGAGCGCGGTGCAGTCTGAGGCGATCGAGAACCATGAGCCCCCAACATTACTGCGGGCCTACGATCGGCAGTATTCGGCCTCTCGGAGATCAGCTCTCGATCGGTCGAAACCTCGCCTGGAAGAAACGCAGTTCGGGCGGCTCGTACGTGAACTCGAGACCGCCGATGGCGTCGCGATTCTCATACACGTTGACCACCGTCTCGGCCACCACATCCATGTGCGACTGCGTGTACACGCGCCGCGGAATGGCGAGCCGCACCAACTCGAGCTTCGGGTAGTGATGATCGCCGGTCTCCGGGTCTCGACCGGCGGAGACGATGCCCCGCTCCATGCCTCGGACACCAGAGTCGAGATACAGCGCCGCGGTGAGCGCCTGAGCCGGGAACTGATCCTGTGGGATGTGCGGCAGGATCGACATCGCATCGAGGAAGATCCCGTGACCGCCGATCGGTTCCACAATCGGCACGCCGGCCTTTTCGAGCTGTTGTCCGAGATACTCGACCTGCCCGACCCTTGCCCGAACATGATCGTCGGTGGCAACCATCTCCCTGATCCCTCGAGCGAGCGCCTCCATGTCACGACCGGACATGCCCCCGTAGGTGTGCAGCCCCTCGAAGGCGACCAGCAGGGCTCGGGCCCTCCTGGCGAGTTCCGGGTCACGCAATGCCAGGAACCCGCCGATGTTCACGAGGTTGTCCTTCTTCGACGAGACCGTGGCACCGTCCGAATATGAACAGATCTCGTAGAGGATCTCTTTGACGCTCTTGTCGAAGTAGTCGGATTCCCGCTGCTGAATGAAGTAGGCGTTCTCGAGAGCCCGGGTCGCATCGAGCATGACGAGGATGCCCTGACTCCGGCAGTACTCGTACACCTCCTTCAGATTCGCCATCGATACGGGCTGACCGCCCGCGAGGTTGACGTTGGTCTCCAACGAGATGTACGGGATCTTGTCGGCGCCGTATTCGTCGACGACGGCCCTCAACTTGCCGAGATCGACGTTGCCCTTGAACGGGAACCGGCTCTCGGGCTGATGGGCCTCGTCGACGATGACGTCCACGAACTTCCCCCCTGCGTATTCCTGATGGAATCGGGTCGTGGTGAAGTACATGTTCCCCGGAATGACATCGCCGGGCTTGATCAGGATCTGACTGAGGAGATGCTCGGCGCCCCGCCCCTGGTGGGTGGGAATGAGTTCCGGATAGCCGTAGACGTCGGCGACCGCGTCGACGAGGTGATAGAAACTCCGGCTGCCTGCGTACGCCTCATCCCCGTACATGAGGCCGGCCCACTGGTAATCGGACATCGCGGACGTGCCGGAGTCGGTCAACAGATCTATGTAGACATCCTCGGACCGCAGGAGGAACGTGTTGTATCCGGCCTCCTCGTTCGCTCGCACACGTTCTTCACGTGTGGTCATGCGAATTGCCTCCACCATCTTGATCTTGAAAGGTTCGGCCCAACTCCTCACGAGAACTCTCCTCTCGGCATGCCGCGCAGACCGCCAGTGCCTCGGCAGACAGCCTGCCGGGACACTAGTTTGCCATAGTCACAGGCCGCTCCAGCCGGAAGAACACGCCGCCGCTCGACGAGGCGTCGCGACCACGCATAGGGCGCTCGGCGAGCGGTTGCTCGTTGTGACTTTTCCGGCCCGACAACGTAGACTTCCCGGCGTGCCAGGTCCGGGATCGCACCAGCCGGCTCGAACCGAGACCACGCTCCTTCCCAGGAGCATCTGTTCCGCACACCCAAAGCCGGCATGTCCAGAGGAGACACCATGACAGCGCCCGAGCGCGCCCTCACAGAGGACCTCAACCCGAACCACATTGCTCGACATCAGTTCGAGCAGGTGATCCCGTACATTCGGGAACTGGCTGAGTCCCCCGGTCTTACCGAGTGGCTGTTCGAACCGGAACAATCGGTCAACGTGACCCTGCCCATCCGCATGGATGATGGTCATATCGAGGTGTTCTATGGCTACCGGGTGCTCAACTCGGCAGTCCGTGGTCCCGGAAAAGGAGGCATCCGTTTCCATCCCCAGGTGAGTGAAGATGAGGTCCGGGCGCTGGCGGCCTGGATGACCCTCAAATGCGCCCTCGTCGACATTCCGTTCGGCGGTGCAAAGGGCGGTGTCCAAGTCGACCCCCGCAAGATTTCCCAACACGAGAAGGCCTCGATCACACGCCGCTTCATCGCGGCGCTCGGCTCCAACATCGGTCCGTACACCGATATCCCCGCCCCCGACGTCTACACCGACGCCCAGACCATGGCGTGGATCTTCGATACGTATTCGATGATGCACCCCGGACAGAACAACCGACCGGTCGTGACCGGAAAGCCACTCGACCTCGGCGGTTCGCTCGGGCGCCCGACGGCCACCGCACAGGGAGCCTTGTTCGTGACCGAACGTTTCCTCCATCTCGGCGAACTGCCCGACCTTCCCTCACTCGAGGGGGCAACGGTGGCGATCCAGGGGTTCGGCAACGCCGGTCGGAATGCAGCGATCTTGTTCGAAAGGGCCGGAGCAATCATCGTCGCAGTGAGCGACTCGAAGGGCGGAATCTTCGACCCCAACGGCCTCGACATGGCTCGTGTCGAAGAGCACAAGGACGAATCCGGCAGTGTTGTCGGGCTCGGCGGGACGAAGGAGCTCGCGCCGCTGGAGGTGCTCGAGGTGCCCTGCGACGTCCTGATTCCGGCTGCACTCGAGAATCAGATCACAGCAGCGAACGCGGATCGGATCAAGGCCAAGATCGTCGTGGAAGCCGCCAACGGTCCCACCACGCCGATGGCCGATGAAATCCTTGCAGCGAAGGGAATCCCCGTCCTGCCCGACATTCTGGCCAACGCAGGCGGCGTCGTCGTCTCGTACTACGAATGGGTCCAGAACATCGAAGATCAGCAGTGGGACGAGGAAGAGGTCCACACGAAGCTCCGCAAGAAGATGTATCGGGCAACGGACAAAGTGATCTCGACCCTGGCCGAGGTGCAGGAGGGGATCGAGGAGACTCGAGCCGTATGGTCGGCATCCCATCCGGGAGAGGAAGTTCCTTATCCCAACCTGAGGACCGCTGCGTACATCGTGGCTGCGGGACGGTGCACCACCGCTGCCTCCCATCGCGGCATCTGGCCGTGATCGACCTGACCGAGTGACGAGTGGCGGGCCCGTGAGGGCCCGCTTCTCATTGCGAACTGACCACGTAGTCGCCGGCGTCATCGTCCCAGTGCAGGTCGATGATGCCGCGGGTGCGAGCGGCCTTGCAGAACTGGAGGAAACCGCTGAAGCCGTAGCGTCTCTCCGAGAAACCCGGACTTCGTTTGCGCAGCTGATTCTTCAGCCCGGACAGGAGCGGAGGACTCCCCCCGCTTTCGAGTTCACGCACGACCTGACGTAGCAGACTGAAGGCCTCTTCCTCACCCTTGCCCTCAGTCGTGAAGCTGACGACAGGATCACCCTTCGCCGGACCCTCGCCCAACTCGATCACGTTCCTCGATTCGAGGTGGCGCAGCAACTCGCCGAATCCTCTGAACCCGAAGTCCGACTCGGAGAACGTCGGATCCTTGCGGAGTATCGCCCGCTTGAGGCTCGATGCGACGACGGCACCACCCGACGTGCTCTGCAGCCCGGCGAGCGTCTGGGTGACCAACGTGACCAGATCCTCGATGGAACCGTTCTCACCCGTCTCGGTCTCGGTCTCGGTCTCGACCTCGACCGGCTTCTCTTGCCGGACGGCGCTCTTCTTGCGGGGTCGCGGTTCTTCGACGCCCTTGAGCCGTTCGTAGAAGAGGAACTCGTCGCACGCGGGAGGCAGAAGGGCAGACGTGGACGCCTTGATGCCGACACCAATGACCTGTTTGTTGAGTGATCGCAGTTTGTGGACGAGTGGCGTGAAGTCGCTGTCCCCCGTCCCGAGGACGAACGTCGTCAAGTATCCCCTCTCGAATGCGAGCTCGATCGCGTCGACGGCCATCTTGATGTCGGCGGCGTTCTTGCGCACGGCACCCAGACGCTGCGGGATCTCGGTGAGCTCCACGTTGTGCCGTGTCAACATGCGGCGGTCGTCCGGGAAGGCCGACCACTCTGCATACGCCTTCCTCACCACCACCCTCCCGCGCTCGGCGAGGGCGTCGGCAATCGGTTTGAAGTCGAATTGGAGGCCAACCTCCCTGGCGCCAATGGCCAGGTTCTCGTAGTCGAGGAACAGGGCGATACGTTCTTCTTCTGCTGCCACGAGTCCAGCGTAGCGGCCGCGTGATAGCCTCGTCGTATGGACGACGCAGCAGCAGCATTCTTCGATCTCGACAGAACGCTGATCTCGGGATCTTCGGTATTTGCCTTCGGTATGGCCGCGTGGCGCCACGGCATGGTCACGACCAACCAGCTCCTCGGCGACGCAGTCAACGCCGTCCTCTTCCGGCTCGGGGGATACTCGGACGAGAAAGCAGACGCGGTTCGCGACCGGATCCTCGAGGCGATCAAGGGAAAGCCGGTCACCGATGTCGAGGAACTCGGCGACGAGGTCATCGCTCAACTCCTCGATGGAGTCCGAAGGGAGTCTCAGGCGCTCATCGATCTGCACCACGAAGCCGGCAGGGACACGTACATCGTGTCCGCTTCTCCAATCGAGATCGTTCGGGAGTTCGCAGAAGCGGTCGGCATGACCGGCGGGATCGGCACCGTTTCAGAGATCGCCGATGGCGTCTACACGGGACGGCTCTCGGAACCGTTCTGCTACGGGAAGGGAAAGGCGACCGCCATCTCGAAACTCGCGTCCGAGCGGGGCTACGACCTGCGTCTGTGCTACGCGTACTCGGATTCGGTCTCCGACCTCCCAATGCTGGAACTGGTCGGACATCCCGTCGCCGTCAACCCCGACCGTGCGCTCGAATCGATCGCCTATCACCGAGGCTGGCCGATCATCGAGTTCTCCAGAACGGCAAAACGGGTGATCGGCACTACGACGGCGGTTGCAGGTGCCGCCGGCATCGCTACGGCAACGTATCTGCTTGGGCGAAGCCACGGTCGACAATTGGCGTGAGCCAATCTGCAAGCTACGAAATACGAGGTACCAGCTAAGTTACTTGATCCCGACTTCGCAGCAGCCATGTCGTCAGCACCACGGATGCGACGGCGAGCACACCGGCCTTGATGAACGCACCACCGACGCCCGGCTGCACGGTGCCGAGCATCCTCACGAACTCCTCTGCCGACTCGGCCGGCAACCCGAGATACGCGGACAGTCCGATTCGCCACAGCGACGATGCCGCCACAGTGGTGACGGCCGAGGCCAGGATCGCCTCCCAGAAGAAGATGTAGATCAGACCGATCAGCGTTCCTCGCCTGAACAGGTAGCCGACCGGGATGAACACCGCCCCGTAGGAAAGGGCTGATACGGTCAGCGCGACGGCCGCCGGCCAGCCGATGCCCCATGAACCCGTCACCCAGCCGCCGGCGAGCCAGAGGGCCGCAACCCCCGCTCCTCCGATGCCGAGCGTCGCGACGACCGACCCGACGAACGCTGCACCGACGATGACCGATCGTGGGAGCGGTTTCAGCGTCAGGTACGGCAGCAGATGCTCGCGTCGCTGGTCACCGAGCGCGGCGGTCGAGTTGACGAGGGCAACCACCGGAATCGCCACCGCCAGAAGAACGCCCACCGTCAACCCCTGCGTCACATGTTCGGGGTCGCCTGCATCCCTGCCGATCAACGCGACGATGATCGCCGGCAGGACGGTCAAGAAAAGCAGGCCGGTGACCCGCCGACGACCCATCAACCTGCGGAACGTGAACACGCTGATGGCTGAGAAGGCCTTCATCGGCTCACCAGATATCGAAACGTGCTCTCGAGCGATTCGTCCTGTGGCTCCACGGAGACCAGCCGCACATCCGAATCGAGCGCAATACGTGGCAGCACCCGGCCGAACGCTTCGGAATCGAGTGCGTCGACTCCGAGCAGATCCTCTCCCTCGACGGTGACACCCCCCACCGACTCGTGCGCAACGAGCGCCGCGGCGAGGACCCGCGGTCGGTCACAACCGACTCGCAACCTCCTGGGTATGTCGGACATCGCATCCCGCAGCGCGGGAACCGTCCCGGCTCCCGCCACACGACCGTCGATCATTGCCACGACTCGATCGGCCATCCGCTCCACTTCGCCGAGCACATGGGAGGACACGATGACGGTCTTGCCCTGCTCGCCGAGCTCGACGAAGAGCCGCATCAGGTGCGCTCGTTGCACCGGGTCCGTTCCGTTGAGCGGCTCGTCGAGAAACAGCACGTGAGGTTCGTGCACGAGCACGGCGGCCACCTTGGCCCGCTGGCGCATCCCTTTGCTGAACGTCGCCAGTCGCCTGTCGGCCACGTCTGACAGTTCAACCTGCCCCAAAGCCCTGTCGGCAGCGGACGCCGGATCCCCCAGCCGCTGGAGCGTGGCGTTGAAGTGGACGAACTGCCGTGCCGTGAGGAACCCATGAACGGTCTCGTCCTCGGGAACCAGTGCAACCTGCCGATAGATGTCCGGTCGGGATCGCGGGTCGACACCGAGAAGCCGAACCTCACCGTCCGACGGACGAATGAGACCGGTCAGCATGCGCAGCAAGGTGGTCTTGCCTGCCCCGTTGGGGCCGAGCAGACCGGTGACCCCCGGACCGAACCCACAGGTCACCTCCGACACGGCGACCTTCTGCCCGAACCACCTCGAGAGATTCCGGGCTTCGACGGTGAGACCGGATGGTGACAGCGGATCGCTCACGTCAACCTCCGATAGCGTCCCAACACCGCGACGGCGATCATGACGAAGAGAACCCCCACGACGGCGAGCGAGACCCACGGGTCGAACCCCGCCACGCGTGCCGTGTACTCGCCCGTGGTGATGCCGAACACCCAATCTCGCACGATCCGGGGATGCTCCTCGAGCGCCAGCAGAGCCACATAACGAGAGCCGGGGAAGGTGCCCAGCGTGACAACGGCGGAGACGATCTGGTTCAGGATGATCATGATCCCGAGAAACACACCCGCCGCAAGACCGGTACGCGGAACGAATACAGACACTGCGAAGGCGACCGAGGCGTAGCCGATGAAATAGACGAACGCCACAAAGGTGACCTGCCACAGCACGTCGAGATTGCCTCCCAGGTACGGGAAGAACCCTTCCGGAGCAAGGGTCGCGAGCGAGATGTGGAACACGAACTCGGGCACCAGATAGAACCCCATGACGAGAATCCCGAGGCCGGCGAACTTGGCGCCCAGGTAGTCCACGGGGCGCAGCGGACGCGAGAAGTAGACGGCGAGCATGCCTTCGCGGCGATCGGGGGCCAGGAGCTGGGGGGTGACGAACGCTATGAACAGCAACGCGATCATGGAGATGACGTCGAAGTACTCCCCGTACCCTGGGAGCTGCGACGCCACGAGCCGTCCGATACCGGCACGTTGCGCCGCCCAATGCAGGCCGATGAGCGCCGCGACGGAGATGATCGCCATCGCGATGAGCGACCAGGGAAGGATCTTGCGCCTCGCCTTCCGGCGCAAGCCGAGCGCCCGACGCACACTCTCGCGCACGATGGCCGCGATCGCCCCTCTGCAGCCGAGCCGCGGCCCGTCATAGCTGCGGTAGCCGCGATCGACGATGATGGCGTCGCTCACGTCGCCTCCCGCGGCCGAGCATCCTCGATGAACGCGTCTTCGAGGGTTCTCGCCCGTCGGCCCATCCGGTGTACCCCGGTGCAGGTGGCGGCGAGGCCGTCTCGCACCAGGTTGAACGGGTCCCCATCGAAACGAACGCGGACCGACCTCCCGACGGCGTCCGCCTTGGCCCCACGGTCGTGTAACCAGCGGACGAAGGCCACCGGATCGTCCAGAACTTCGACGGTCAGGGCATCTTCGCTCCCCATCGCCGCGATGGGACCGGAGCGCACCAATCGGCCACCGTCGAGCATGACCACCCAGTCGCAGGTCCGCTCGACGTCATCGAGGATGTGCGACGAATACACGACACTGATTCCGAATTCTCCGAGTCGGATGATCAACTCGAGCATGTGCTCCCTGCCTTCGGGATCGAGCCCGGCGGCCGGTTCGTCGAGAAATGTCACTTCTGGATCGTGGACGATGGCCTGCGCCAGCTTCACCCGTTGCAGCATGCCGGTCGAGAAATCGCCGAGGTAGCGGAATCGCTCCTCGTGCAGCCCGACGAGAAACAGGATCTCGGATGCACGGCGCCGCGAGTCCGAGGCAGGGATGCCAGCGAGCTCCGCGGCGTAGGCGACGAAGTCGGCTGCGGTCTGCGCCGCGGGAAGGCACGCCCCTTCGGGCATGTACCCGACACGAGAGCGCAACGCAAGGGTGTCGTGTCGCACGTCGAGGCCGAGCACCCGTGCGTTGCCTCGTGTTGGTGTGAGCATGCCGAGCAGGATGCGGATGAGCGTCGTTTTGCCTGCGCCGTTGGCTCCAACCAGACCGATCCTGCCGGACGGGACGTCGAGGCTCAGATCATCGAGCGCCACCACATCACCGAACCGGTGAGTGAGTTCCGAGGTCTCGATCAGGCTGGGCATACTCGAAACGGTAGCCGTGCTCTGACTCCTAGCTCCCGGCCGTCACCCTCGGCACCGGATACCTGCAAATCATCGGCCCGCGCGATGTCAGCTCTCGAGGTCGGCCTTGCGCTGCAGATACTCGTCGCGCTCGATTTCACCTCTGGCGTATCGCTCGTCGAGCAACGCCCTCGCGCGGGACGGCGAAGCCGACGGTGCGCTCGTGTCGTCACGCCGGCCGGCCAACGAGACGATGAACCACACGAGCAGAGCGATGAACAGCGCGGCCAACATACCCATGAAGACTGCGGCTCCCCAGCCCCAGCCTTCCATGTGATCGAGCCCAAATCGGATGGGCTGTGCGAGTGTCGTTACGGCCAACATGGATACCTCCTTAGGGACCCCAAAGATACGCCGGCTCCATGAGAAGGGCATGAGAACCAGACATGAAACCGGTGAGTTTTGCTTGGGAGAGTCTTGTCGCGTTTTGTTTCGTTACCGGTCGTTATCAACCGTTTTCTGTCACGCCCAGCTGATACGGTGACAACATGGACACGGTGACGAACGAGTCGACGGATCGGATCGAGACGGACCTGATCGAGATCGAAACCACGATCGGGCGCCTGCGTGCCGTCCAGGCGGACCTGCTCTGCGAAATCGACCGCCGACAAACCCCCACGGCGGACGCGTGCCGTTCGCTGGCCGAGTGGGTCGCTTCCCGCCTCGACGTCGCCCCCGAAACCGCCCAAGCGTTGACCCGCATCACCCGCAGCGACACCAACGAAGTGAACGAAGCACTCGCGAACGGCGACGTCTCGTTCGACCGGGCCGTCGAACTGACCCGCCTCGCCACCGTCGCACCCCATGACAACCTCGTCGAACGGTCGCAGGGCTTCGACATCGCCGGGCTGCGACGCCGCATCGCCCACCACCGACGCATCACCCCTTCCCAAGAACACGACGCCTTCACGAACCGGCACCTCGTCATGCAGCCCAACCTGGACGAATCCACATGGCGCCTCTGGGGAACCCTGCCCGGATATGAGGGCGCCATCGTCGACAGAGCCCTCACCGAAAGGGCAGACCGATTCCCTCCCCTGCCCGACGGGACCCGACCCACCATCTCGCAACGAAAAGCCGACGCACTCGTCGCAGTCTGCAACGACACCGCAACCGGAACAGAAACAGGACATGGCCCTGTCGTCACGATCTTCGTCGACGCCACCCAAGCAGCCGCCACCAACGGCCAGGGCGGCGTCACCATCGCATCCGGGCCACGCGTCGGACCCCGCACCCTCCAAGCCATCCTCTGTGAAGGCAGCATCGAGGTAACCGCCACCACCAAGGACGGTCAGATACTCGGCATCGGAAACCGAACCGCCACCATCGCACCCCGGGTGCGCCGCTATGTCCTCTACAGAGACCAAGGATGCACGGCAGACGGCTGCACCTCCCAATACCGCCTCCAACCCCACCACATCAACTGGCGGGCCTCCGGAGCCGACAACGACCCCGACAACCTCACCACCCTGTGCTGGTACCACCACCACGTCATCATCCACCGCCTCGGATACCGCATCGACCCCGACACCCCACCCCAACGCAGACGATTCCTCAAACCCCCACACGACCCCGACCCCCCATAACCACCACCCACCCGCCAAGACGCTACGAGAGGCCTGGCTGCCTACCCCGCCGGATCCTCGTTGTTGAACACCGCGCAACGGCACAGATCGACGCGAGCCATGATCGGATAAGTGTCCGGCGTCGGCGACGAGAGCGCTATCGGGCAGTGGGAACCGTCATATTGTCGTGGCGTCTGCCGGCACGGAACGTCCCGAACAGATGCGTAGGCACGCCACAGACGCTCACACATGGCGACGAACCTTCGAGAACCGCCTCGTATGTCACTCGTTATGATGCGCCACATATCTCGATCAGGACCATCAGACCCACTGCAATCAGCCCCGAAAACACAGAGGACATCATGAGCAACCAACGCAGCTTCATCGCGCTCGCCATGGCAATCACCCTCACCGCGTGCACCCTGCAGATCGATGTCCCCACCCGTCAGATCGGTCTCTCTTTCGGGAAGACAACCCAACCCGGCACCGCCACCACCGTGCCCGAAGGTTCCGACACGCAAGGCCAGGCGACTACGCCAACCACCACCGCCGGCGCGCCCGCAGGGAACGGTGGTGTCGGAACCGGTTCTCTCATCACCGACCCGCAGGCCGCATCCTCGGCCGTTGTGCGTATCCTCGCCGGCGGGTTCGTCAACCCGCCCGGCGTGGACGACACGATCCTGGGCTCTGGAACAGGATTCATCATCGACCCGCGCGGATATGCGGTCACCGTCAACCATCTCGTCGCCGGAGCGACCGCCATCGACGTGTTCGTCGGTGACGACTCTCAGGCCCGCTCTGCAGTCGTTGTCGCCGTCGACGAATGCGACGACCTGGCCATCATCGACATCGACGGCGACAACTACGACTACGTCCACATAGACACCTCCTCCGGACTCGCCGTGGACCAGCAGGTCACCGTCGTCGGATATCCGTCAGATCTGCCCGCCTACACCGTCACCGAAGGAACCGTCGCCGACGGGCTGAAGAGCACCGGGTTCGTCGAATCGTTCACCCCCAATGAAATGATGGAACTCACCAACCCCGCGTACCTGGGCGAGTTTGGAGCGCCCGTGTTCGACGATCAAGGCACCGTCGTCGCCGTCGGGTACCCGGCGCCTCTGGACGGGTTCTTTGCGCTCCCGACGGTCCTCGTCTTCGACATCATCGAAATGCTCGCCGGTGGCACGTCGCTGTCCACCGTCGGACTCAACGCGCTCGCCTACCAATCCCCCGACGGAAGCTTGCCCACCGGCCTGTTCGTGCGTGCGGTCATCCCGAACAGCCTCGCAGAAGCGGTAGGGATCAAGCCCGGGGATATCGTCGTCGACGTCGAAGGAGCACCCGCCTACACCGACCTCGACGGGATCAGCCAGTACTGCGACACGATCCTCACTCACAGCACCGCCGTACCGACCCTTCTCAAGACCTACCGTCCGTCAGAGAACCTCTTCTACGAAGGTGACATCTCTTCCGGTGTCCCCTTCATCTCCACAGGACAGACGTGGTCCGCAGCCGGCGCCGCAGCCGGTACCGCAGCCGGCGCCGCAACCGGTACCGCAATGATTACGACAACGACGTCCAGGCCCCTGCCTCCTGCCACCACAACGACCCTGCCGACGATCGGGACGCCGCCAGGAGATGCCACCGGCGGGTTCGACTGGATCAAGACCACAGGCTTCTACCTGGTGGCCACCGAACCGTGGCCGGGGGAATACGTCGATCTGGACGACACCCACGGTGTCATCCACACCGTCAAGCCCGACGACTTCGATGTCGAACTCACCGTCGATGCGACACCCCTGTACGCGTCGCCGGACGGACCGTACGGCACCGGCATAGAGCTCTACGCCGTCGGCAGCTACGACATCACCGATTACACGACCAACTGGACTGCGCCCGGCTTTCAGATCGGCATTGCGCACAAGACCCCGTACGACTCGTGGACGCCGGAACTCTGGATCCGTTCACACAACAGGTCGGACCGCTGCATCGGCGGCACCGACCGTGTCAGCGGCATGACGGGCGTCTATGACGACGGCACCTACAACGGCCTGTACAACTTCTGGAACCACTGCACGACCGACTACATCGACGGAACGAGGCTCGACATTGCCGCCTGGAACGATGACCACAGCGTCATCATCTGGATCAGTACCCTCATGTTCGCCGAAGTAGACTATGACTCCTTCGCCATGGCACTGCGTGAGCTCACCTTCGACGAAGCGCAGCTCACCGCGCAAGGCTATTAGACGCCAAAGTGGTTCGGACCCTGTCCGAAACGACCGGCACCATGGCGCCATGTCGATGAGCATGCCGAAGGTCGACACGGGAACCTCACCTCGGGAGCATCAGCGGCCGGCTCTAAGCCGGCCTCCACAACGGGCGAGCCCGGACTGCTTGGCCTACGAGTCGCAGCATGTCGTGCCGCAATGAAGAACCGAAGGCCGCCACAGAACTTCGACGAAGACGGGACATCCTCTCCCGGTCGCAACCTCGCTCAACACAAGCACAGCCCGGCGCCAGATCTCACGGTTGTGGACACACCCGGTTCAACCGATCCCACTCACGCTGATCGAGCGTCTTGGGGATCGAATTGTAGGGAAGCCAGGGATCAGTGAAGTAGGTCTCGACGAACTCATCGACCGACGGTGGAGCTTCGATGGCGTACCCGTCGGCTTCCAGACAATTACGTTTCTCGAGGTAGCGATCATAGAGATCCCGAAGCTGGAGATCTGTCGGTCGTTGGGAATCTGGCTGCAAAGACAGGCCTGCGCACGTTTCTCGAGCCTCCCGCGCAGCGTCCGCTTGCGCCGTCGGAAACCGCATGACGATGCCCCCCATCGGCGTCGAGATTGGCATCGAATCCCTTCTGTTGGATGCAACGCACCACCTCCAATCCGCGGACATCAGCATCGTCGACCACTCCCGCAAATGATGTCGTCGTGCTCGCCTCAGACCCGCCAACTGGTGTACACCCGATCACAAACACAGCGGGCACTACGACACTCAAACTCCACCGGCCCATCACACTCGCCTTCTGTCGGAGAGCACCCATCCGATCAACCAGATCTTCTCATGCAGGAAGAAACAGGACCAGTACGCCCAGACGATGTCTCCACCCTCGAACGTGCCTGTGCCTGAACCAGTGGTCATCGCGAAATGTGTGTACCTCTTGATCTGATACGTCCACGTACCCACCCCCAGAACTTCGACGAAGTCACGTAGAAGTCCGACACGTCATGATACGCGCACATGGCTGTCTTGGAGTTCGACGTGACATCATGTGGAGAGGCCCAGGGCCCCTAACTGCCCGTCCACATCTCAGCCATCGCCGGTACCGCTGGCTTCACGATGAACAGCGTCAGCACCAACACCGTGATCATGGTCGCATGATCCCTCCTTTTCCCCGGGCCCCAGGAGCCTCCTGACTACGCCCTCGCGGTGGACGCTCTCCCAGCCGGGTGCTGTCAACGGATGAAGGAACCCAGGGTTTCGCGTCCTCGAGGGACGCGCAGGATCGAGATTGAGTCTCGCCACGCGGCGACGAATGCAGGGGGATGCCTGCGATTCAACTCGGCAACACGGCACGCGGAAGGGCGTCTAGCGCGCCCCAGAACCGACCCCACGAGGCTTTCTGTTCTCTCGACTCGATCCTCCAACCTCACCAGAACGATGTGCCGAGCCCAGACCAGGTTTGTCACCACGTTTGTCACATACGCCCGCCCGCGTGGGACGTAGAGAAAAGGCATTCCCATCGGCTCTCCGACAGGTGCCTGGAACGCGTTTCGGCCGATCCTGGAACGAGGACGCGCACTGGGACTGAGTCAAACATCCCAACTCCACCAAACCCGGGCTGCGTCAAAGTCTCCAACTTCTCCAGGGTGCCTCTGTGTTTGTCAAGCTGCCCGGGTCTGGGTGTGGGTGGTCTGGTGGATACG
>JAACED010000008.1 GCA_011682695.1 Gammaproteobacteria bacterium | reverse complement strand
GCCTTGTGGACCGGGATGACCGCCGATGAGCTGGAGTATGTCGATCTGTCCTACTCGCCGCCGTTCTCAGGAGTGTGGGAGCCTGTCAACGTCGCGGCGCGCAAAGCTCGTCAAGCCGCCACGAGACCGTAGCTCAGATAGGAAGGACGCCGACGAGCCGGCCGTCGTGATCCACGATCGGGACCGGCGCACCGTCGAAGAATGAGCCGAGGTCGCTTGCAGCGTCGACCGGATCATCGACGGCGAGGAACACGGGCTCTTCCATCACGTCCTGCACGGTCGTTTCCCCTATTGCGTCGCGAGCGCTTTCGAGACGAAACAGACCGACGAGGCTGCCGTGAGCCGCAACAGGAACGACGGGGGGACCGCCGAGTTTTACCGCCTCGGATACGGACAGCCACGGTGCGATCGCCATTGCCGACTCCGCGGCCTGGAAACAGCGCCGGGGGGAGCTGCGCACGACGACGATCCCTCCAGGTGCCGCGTGGATCAGCTGGCGGCCTGGTCCGAAGAACTGCCGTTGCATCCATGAGCCCCCAGGGGCTCCCAGTACGAGCAGCGCTCCGTCGTCCAGGGTCGACAGCAGTCCACCCGCACTGGTGACCTGCTCCAGGCGACGTTCGAGCGCCGGCACGTGCTCACCGATCCAGTCGAGATTCTCCCGGATGGAGAGATCCTCAGGCGTGTTGCGGGCGGCCGAGACCAACGACCCGGGAACGCCAAGCGACACGGCAACCTGTTGGGCCACTCTCCCTGCGAGCAGCGAGTGCGGCCCCCCGCCGATCGCGGCCATCACAGAGGTCACTTGTTTGACATCGAACTGGTTCGAAGCGACGGAATCGACGAGGTCGAACGACGTCAGTCGACGCTGCACGACGAGATCCGCCCTGGCCTCGATGCACCTCTCTCGCAGGTTCCCCTCTGCGAACACCGGCTCTCCGAGAATCCCCGCGAGCTCCTCGCAGCCATCGCCGCGCGTCCACAGTACCGTCCACAGCTCCGGCCCGTTGCTCCGCGCCTCGCCGGGCTGCTGCCGATGCCCCATCACTTGATCCGTCTGTGCTGCACGTACCCTGATCCTATCCTGATCATGCCTGGACGAGGTTTCAGGTCCAGAACTCCCTGAGGGCATCGTTGACCTGCTCTGGAGCTTCCACCGGCGTCAGGTGTCCTGCTCCGGGGACGGTGACCAGTGTGGAGCCCGGTATCCGCGTCGCCATCGCTTCGGCGACCGCCGGTGGTGTCGGCTGATCCTCCTGCCCGACCAGCACCAGGGTCGGGACGGTAATGGTCGCGAGGAGATCGGTACGGTCGGGCCTGCGAACCATGCCTTCGAGCGCAGCCACGACCGTCTCAGGAGCAGCCGACTCGATCATGCCTCGCAGCCGTGCTCGCACAACGACCGAGGCGCCTGGAGCGAGCAGCCTCTCGACCAGACCATCGACCAATGCACCCATGCCCCTGTCGGCGACCTGCTCGGCCATGAGCCTTCGCCCCGCTCTCCCCTCTTCGCTGTCCTCGCCCGATCTCGTGTCGAACAACGACAGCGAACGGATCACCTGCGGATGTCGCTCCCACAGCGCAAGCGCCGCGTAGCCGCCCATGGACAGCGCAACGACGTCGGCCTGTCGGTCGCCGATGAACTCGGCGATGTCGTCTGCGATCCGGCTCATCGTAAGGACCCGCTCACGCAGCGGATCAGACCTGCCGAAGCCGGGGAGATCGAGCGCGACGCATCGCCGCACCGGCGACAATGCCTCCACCTGATCCAGCCACATCCGGTGGTCGAGAGGAAACCCGTGGACGAATACGGCGAGGGGACCTTGCCCTCGCTCATGGAAGGCCATCGATTGCCCTGCGATATCTCGATACTGCATATGACCACGATACTGTCACCCCCGGCTCGTACCATCTCTGCCATGAGGAAATTGCTCGTGCCGATCCTGCTGGTGCTCGCGGCATGTGCCACACAGCAGGGGGCAACCGTCCTTCGCGTCATCGACGGCGACACCCTGGTCGTCCGACAGGGAGCAGACGAGGTCACGGTCCGCCTGATCGGCATCAACGCTCCGGAGCACGACGAGTGCTACGGAGCCCAAGCCACCCAAGCGCTACGTCACATGGTCGATGCACGAACGGTGACCCTGGTCACCGACGCAGAACCCTTCGACCAATACGATCGGCTTCTCGCGTACGTCTACGTGGAGGGGATGTTCACCAATCAAGACCTCGTAGAGAACGGCTTTGCTCTGGCCCGGCCCTATCCTCCCAACACCGCCCATCAACCTGACCTCGAGCAGGCGATGCAGCGTTCCAGAGCGGCGCACACGGGCATGTGGGCTCCTTCAGCTTGTGGAACAGAACCGTCGGCCATCGTCGACATCGGCCGCATTTCGTTCGATCCTCCGGGCCCCGACGGCCAACACCTCAACCAGGAGACCGTGACACTGCACAACAACCAGGAGTCACCCATCGACCTCTCGGGATGGACACTCAGAGACGGTTCTACCGTTCACCGGTTCGTGTTCCCGGCCGGCTTCGAGCTTCTTCCCGGTGCCGGCGTCACCGTACATACCGGTTGCGGGGTGGATGGCTCCCAAGACCTCTACTGGTGTGCCGACGGTCCGATCTGGAACAACGAAGGGGACATAGTCATTCTGTTCGATGATTCGGGAGCACTTGTCTTCTCCATCACGTATTCTCCTCAGTAGAGCCAGAGAGGAGAACGGTATGGGATTCGCGGACACACTCAAGGGCCTGTTTGGAAAGGCAAAAGAGCAGGCTGTCGAAGCTGCAGACAAGGCCAAGGAATTGGCGGAAGACCTCGGTGAGAAAGCCGCGCCGATGGTGGACAAGGCCAAGGAAATGGCGGAAGACCTCGGTGAGAAAGCCGCGCCGATGGTGGACAAGGCAAAAGACGCTGCAGCGGAAGCCTTCGACAAGGCAAAAGACGTCGCCGGAGACGTCCGCGAGAAAGTCGAAGACAGGATGGGCGAGTTGCGCGGTGCCGGCACCGAAGAAGGCGCCGCGACAGAAGAAGCCGCCGGTGATGCAGAAGACGCCACCGAAGGCTGAGAATCTTGGAGGGAGGGGTGCACGGTCGTGCACCCCTCCCGGCTAGACGAGCCAGCGTTCGGTAACCGTCTTCATCTCCATGAACAGACGCAGGTAACCGGGTCCCCCGGCCTTCGCGTTCGAGCCGGACATGTTGAAGCCGCCGAACGGCTGGACTCCGACCAGGGCGCCGGTGATCTTGCGGTTGATGTACAGGTTCCCCACATGAAACTCCTGGCGCGCACGTTCGATGCGGTCCCGACGTGCCGAGAACAAGCCTCCCGTCAGGCCGTACTGCGTACCGTTGAAGATCTGCACGGCCTGGTCGAAGTTCGTGGCGCGAAGAACCGACAGCACGGGTCCGAAGATCTCATGCTGTGCGATGTATGCATCCGGAGCGACGTCCGCGAATACGGTCGGTTGGATGTAGTAGCCATCGTCGAGATCCACGGGATCTCCACCGGTCAGTAACTTGGCTTCGCTTCTGCCCCGGTCGATATCGGCGAGGATGTTGCGCCGCTGAGCGGCGCTGATCACCGCGTTGACTCGCACATTGTCTTCTGCAGGACCCACCGGCAGCGCCGCTACTGCTTCGACGACTCTGTCGAGTACCGCGTCGTAGACGTCCTCGACCACGATCAGCCTCGACAGTGCCGAACACTTCTGGCCCTGGAATCCGTACGCACTCGTAACCGCAGCAGCGGCAGCCGCGTCGAGGTCGGCGGTCTCATCGACGACGAGTGCATCCTTTCCGCCCATCTCCATGTAGGCCCTCTTGAGCCAAAGTTGCCCTTCGTGCACGACGGCGGCCCGTTCACCGATCCGCAGCCCCACCTCCATAGATCCTGTGAAGTTGATGAAGCGAGTCCTCGGATGATCGACCAGGACATCGCCGATTTCGCTCCCGGCGCCGGGTAGGAAGTTGATGACGCCCGGAGGAAAGCCTGCATCCTCAACGGCCTGCATGAACATCGCTGCCACGACCGGTGTCGTCGATGCCGGTTTGACAACAACCGTGTTCCCGGCGGCGACCGGCCCCACGGCCATTCCGGCCAGGATGGCGAGTGGGAAGTTCCACGGTGGGATCACGACACCGGCGCCCATCGGAATCAGATGGGACTCGTTCTCCTCTCCGGGGTAGGAGAACACCGGAACGGGTTTCGAAAGCTCGATGGCCTGTCTCGCGTAGTACTCGCAGAAATCGATGGCCTCGGCGACATCGGCCTCGGCTTCCAGCCAGTTCTTCGATGCCTCCAGCGTCTCCCACGCCGAGAACTCATACTTGCGATCGCGAAGGATCGCCGCGAGCTTGACCAGGTGCCGGGCCCGCTCATCGGCGCCGAGTCGGGACCATGTCGCATAGGCATCCCACGCGGCGGTGAGAGCACGCTCGGCGGTTTTGGCATCGGCCATCGAAACCGTGCCGACGACCTCGGCGGGACGTGCAGGGTTCAGGCTCTCGATTTCTCGATCTGTCACCACCTTCTCACCACCGATCACCAGCGGATGGTGCGTGAACTTACCCCGAACGTCTCCAAGGGCCTCCTGGTAGGCGGCTGCGTTGTCTGGGTCGGAGAAGTCTGAATACGGCTCATTCACGTACGGCTCGAACAATGCGCCTCCTTTTTTGGCACCCCCAGCCTATCGCGATCGGCACAGGGCTCATCTGTGCAGGTAGGTTTGGTTCCGTTCCACCATGAACGATCCAATTGAAGCGCTGAATACCGCGTCGATAGATGAATGGGCGGACCCTCTCGGTACCGCAGCAATCATCGCAGAGGCAATTCACTCCCTCGTCGACCGTGGCTGGGCCGAGGGACTCGCTGCGGTGCAGCAGCTGCGGCGGCGGCGTGCGGACAGCCCCCTTATGCTCGCTGTCACAGAGCCCGCGCTGGATCCGGACCCGCGGCGCGTGAAAGTCGGGCTCGACGAGGTCGAGCGCAAGATTCGAGACACATCCTGGACCCAGGAACTCGGTCTTCGCCTCGCCCACGACGCTTCGCTCGGGGTCCTGTCGCTCGGCGATGCCACCTTGTCGATCCTTGAAGTCGTAGCCTTCAGGAGCTCACAGGAAACGGACCTCTTCGTCGACAGGTCGTCCATCGCCCGCGGACTCGGCTATCTGCGGCTTCCGATCGTGGTCGCCCCGCCCGAAGAGGCGTCTGTGGTCCTGATTCCTGCGACGGCGCGGTTCCGGAATCGAATCTGGACGACTGCTCGAGCGGCGGACATCGCGCTTCGAGCAAAGGCGGGGGCGACGCGTGTCGTACCCGTCGTCCATCCTCTGGCGGTGCTCTCCCCCCTCTCGAGAACGTTGTACCGGCCGGCGGCGACCCTCATCGATGTGGAGATCTGAAGTCTGCGGTGCTCCGCCGGCCGTGCCGAAACCGACCTCTCAGAGGTGATCGACGACGTACTCGATGCTGGCGAGAAGCGCCTCGACATCTGCGGGGTCCGTCGCCGGCCACGTACCGATGCGCAGCTGATTCCTGCCGAGCTTGCGATACGCCTCGGTGTCGAGGATGCCGTTGCTCCGCAGTGCCTTCGACACGGCAGCCACATCCACCGTGAAGTCGATCGTCACCGTCACCGGCGACCGCATCGCTCGGTCCTCGACAAACACCGAGGCGTAGGAAGCCCGATCTGCCCACTCGTACACCAGCGACGACATGGAGCGACAGCGCTCGACCGCCCAGGAAAGGCCTCCCTGTTCGATCATCCAGTTGATCTGCGTCTCGAGCAGGAACAACGTGATCAGACTTGGCGTGTTCAACGTCTGGTCGAGTCTGGAGTTGCGGAGCGCACTCTCGAGATTCAGCGACGGCGGCAAGGCTCTGCCTGTCGCCGCGATCTGCTCGATTCGATCGATGGCGGCGGGAGAGAGCAGCGCGACCCAGAGTCCGCCATCGGCGCCGAATGCCTTCTGCGGTGAGAAGTAGTAGGCATCGACCGTTTCCATGTCCACGGGAAGCGCTCCCGCAGCAGACGTGGCATCGACCGCAACGATGCCGGGGCCCGGACGCAGCAGAGGCATCATGACACCTGTCGATGTCTCGTTGTGCGTCAGCGCGTAGAAATCGACCTCCGGATTCGGCTCCGGAACCGGATGGGTCCCGGGAGGCGACTCGATCACCTGGGGAGGCTCGAGATGCGGCATCCCCGCGACGACGGAAGCGAACCGTGCACTGAACGCTCCGAAGCTGAGATGCTGGCTTCTTCGGTCGATCAATCCGAATGCCGCCACATCCCAAAACGTCGTTGCTCCTCCGTTTCCGAGAACGACCTCGTACCCGTCGGGAATCGAGAACAGTTCGGCCAGGCCCGAGCGGATGCGATGTACGACATCGCGGACTGCGGACTGTCGATGTGACGTGCCCACGTAGCGTGCGCCGATCCTGACGAGCGCATCGAGGGCTTCCGGGCGAACCTTCGTCGGGCCCGACCCGAATCTCCCGTCGGAGGGCAGTAGATGACTCGGAATCCGAATGTTCACGGCATACTCACTAAAGTCTCGGGAAGTCGTCAAACATAGCGGAACATGAGCAGAATCTCCCATCGCATCGGATCCATCTCAGAGTCGAAGACCTTGGCTGTCAGCGCGAAGGCGAGGGCGTTGCGAGAAGCAGGGCACGACGTCATCGGTTTCGGAGCCGGTGAGCCCGACTTTCCCACTCCCTCGTACATCGTGGAAGCAGCAGCCGAAGCCTGCGCCACTCCGAAATACCACAAGTACTCACCAGCTGCAGGACTCCCAGAACTCCGGGAGGCCGTCGCCGACAAGACCAACCGTGACGCGGGATTCCCGGTGACCGCCGGCCAGGTGCTGATCACCAACGGAGCCAAGCACGCCGTCTTTGCGGCCATGGCGACGCTGCTCGATCCTGGCGACGAAGTCCTGCTGCCTTCCCCCTACTGGGTCACGTACCCCGAAGCGATCAAGCTCGCAGGCGGGATCACCGTCCCCATCACAGCCGATATCGAAAGCGGGTTCCGCGTCGACATCGACTCACTCGAAGCAGCATGGACACCGAAAACGAAAATCCTCCTGTTCGTCTCCCCCTCGAACCCGAGCGGCGCGGTGTACCCCCCGGAGGAGGTCGAGGCGATCGGACGTTGGGCGGCCGAGAAGGGCATCTGGGTCGTGACCGACGACATCTACGAGCACCTCGTGTACGGAGACGCCGAATACCGATCGATGCCTGGAGCCGTTCCCGACCTTCGAGACAGGGCCGTGACCATCAACGGCACTGCAAAGGCCTATGCCATGACCGGATGGCGCGTGGGATGGATGGTCGGACCCCCCGACGTCATCGCGGCGGCTTCCAACCTGCAGTCGCACTCCACTTCGAACGTATGCAACATCGCGCAAGCCGCGGCCCTCGCCGCACTTCGGGGAGGCCTCGAGCCTGTCACTTCGATGCGTGAAGCGTTCGACCGTCGCCGTCGCACGATGTACCGCATGCTTCGGGATATCCCGGGGATCCGCATCCGCGAACCGGAAGGCGCGTTCTACGCCTTTCCGTCCCTCGAGGCCTTCTTGAATCGGCCCGTCGGAGGAAAGGTTTCGGCTACCACCGCCGAACTCGCAGAAGTCGTCCTCGAGGAGGCGCTCGTGGCGTTCGTCCCCGGCGAAGCCTTCGGTGCACCCGGATACGGTCGCTTTTCCTACGCGCTCGGCGACGAGGAACTCGAAGAGGGCCTTCGTCGCCTGGCCGACCTCCTCATCGGCTGAGCCAGACGCCAACACGTTTACACTCGCCGGCAAGGAGGAGTGGATGACGGGCGCGACTGCCAAGGCGATGCTGCTGGTCGAACCGCAGCGTTTCACCGCGACGACATTCGCGATCCCTGAGGTCACAACCGGCGGATGGCTCGCGATCGAAGCGACGGGAGTCAGCGGATCCGACGTCCAGATCTGGCAAGGGACGAACCGGTTCATGCGTTACCCGCTGATTCCGGGCCACGAGATCGTCGGACGGATCGCATCGATCGTCGATGAAGCCTTTGACATCCCCATCGGAACGCGTGTCGTCGTCGAGTCATCGATCCGCTGCGGAGCCTGCCGTCGCTGCTTGAGCGGACTCCATTCGTGCGCGTTCCGCAAACCGATCAACGCCTACGGGAGGCTTCCCTCGACGGAACCGCCGAGCCTGTGGGGGGGATTCGCGGAGTTCCTCTACCTCGATCCCGGAGCGCGACTCCATCCGATCAGCGACAATATCCAGGCGCCTGTCGCGACCTTCACTCATGCCCTTGCCGATGGGTTCACCTGGACCGTGGAGACTCCCGCGCTTCGAGCCGGGGACAGTGTTCTCATCCTGGGTCCCGGCCCTCGTGGCCTCGCCGCGCTCATCGCGGCGAAAGAGGCCGGCGCCGGATGGGTCGGCGTCAGTGGGCTCACCGAAGACAGTGACCGACTCGCTCTCGCAAAGGAACTCGGAGCCGACATGGTCGTCGACGCACGCCAGGTCGACGTGGCAGGATCGGTCGCGGACAGCCTCGGAGCTCGCCCCGAAGTGGTACTGGACGTGACCAGGGATGATCCAGATGCCATCCACACGGCCCTCGACCTTGTCCGCTCCGGAGGCACGGTGGTGATCGCTTCGATCAAAGGTGTGCGCGCCGTCAATCAACTCTTCTCCGACATCATCGTGCTCAAAGAGCTCAATGTCCGAGGAGCCTTCGGAGCCAGCTCCGCCGGCTATCACTGGGCGGCTCAGCACCTCGAGGAGGACCCTCGCCTGGACAAACTGGTCAGTCACGAATTCCCGCTCGACGAGGCGGAACGGGCCATCGAGGCGTCCGCCGGCCTTCTCGGACATGAGGAACTCATCGCGGTGGCAGTGACGTTCTGAGGGTCAAGTCCCGGGTACCGGGACCCGTTGCTGTACAGTCGCCACTCATGGACACCTGGACACCGACACGCGCCAGCACGATCTCGTGGGTGATGTATGACCTGGCCAACACGATTTTCGCGTTGGCCGTCGGCAGTCGGTACTTCTCCGTCTGGGTCGTCCGAGAGCAGGGAGCGACCGACGCCCACTTCGGGTATGCAACCGCCATTGCGATGGTGATCGTCATCTTCCTTGCTCCATGGATAGGGGCGCGCTCGGACCATGTGGGGAGACGAAAGCCCGCGTTGATCGCAGCCACGGTCGTCACGGTGGGAGCGACCGCGCTACTGACGACCGTCGGCCTGTATCCCTCGCTGGCGCTGTACATCGTCGGACAGATCGGATTCACTCTGGGCAGCGTCGTCTACGACGCGATGCTTCCCGACGTCAGCACAGAGCAGAACCGTGGGCGGGTCTCCGGGCTGGGTGTCGGGGTGGGATACCTCGGCTCGTTCATCGCCATCGCGACCGGCATGGTCATGCTCGAGAGGTTCGGATACGGACCGCTCTTTCGGACTCTGGCGGCACTGTTCCTGCTGTTCGCCCTCCCCGCGTTCTTCCTCCTCAAGGAGCGGCCCAGGGCACATCAGAGCGACCATCCGCCGCAGCTCATCGGCTCCCTGCAGCACCTCTTCCACGCCTGGCAGCGGGCCCGCCAATTCCCCGGAGTGACCCGATTCCTCATCGGACGGTTCCTCTACGCAGACGCCGCCAACACCGCGTTTCTGTTCGTGTCCATCTTCGCCATCACCGAGATGGGGTTCTCCGATCGTCAGACAGACCTTCTCGCTCTGGCGGCCATCGTGTCGGCAGTGCTCGGCTCACTACTCGCAGGACGAATCGTGGATGTGATCGGGCCGCGAAAGGTACTGCACGGTGCGATCTACACATGGAGCGCGGCGGTCGCCGTTGCGGTGCTCGCAGCCGTGAGCGGTCACGGCTCCTTCGGATGGTTCGTCGGCGTGCTCGGCGGCATCGCCGCGGGCGCGACCTGGACGTCCGACCGTGTCTACATGGCGAGGCTCTCCCCTCCGGAGCACTACGGCGAGTTCTACGGACTGTATGCCACCGTCGGGAGGTTCGCGACGCTGCTCGGCCCCCTGGTGTGGGCTCTCGTCACCGTCACGCTCGGGTGGGGTCGGATCGTCGCGATCGCCACACTCCTCCTGTTCTTCGCCTCGTCGCGTCTGATCCTCGCCGGAGTGCCAGAGCAGTAGAGGCAGTCAAGACGACCAAGCCTCGTGAACTTCTACCGTTCCACGAGCGTATCGGTGGCGAGTTCGTAGTTGAGTACCTCTTCGACCGCATAGGGATCAGGGAGATCCTCGACAACGGCCGTCTGGCGGGCGAGACGTCGGCCGATCTCGGCGAACCAGAGGTCGTTCGGTATCGACCATGGCCACCGATGCAGGCCGTTCCGGGCACCGACGACTGCACCGACGAGCGGAGCCACGTGCTCCGCATGTGCGACGACTCCTGCGGCTTCGCGCACCACGATCGCCGCCTGCTCGAATCCCGGCGAGGAAAGCGCAACGACCATCGCCGTTACTTCGACTTCCGTGTCTCCGACGTCCCACGACATGACCGCAACGGATACGTCCTTTGCCGAACGCCCGACCAGATCGGGCACTCGTCGGAGCACATCCGAAACCGCCGTGGATCGATCGATGAATCGCTCGGCCTGTACAGCCGTTTCTATGGCTCCATTGACGAGGTCCCAGCCCGTCTGTCCATAGCCTGCCGCTGCTACGGCGCCCGCGATCACACAGGAACCGACTGCCGACTCCGGGCGCGTGTGCGTCGCCCTCGCACTCTCGGTCGCCGTGGCGATCAGGGCGTCCGGATCCTTCCGAAACCACACCCCTACCGGTACCGCCCGAAGGGCCGCTCCGGCATTGCGAAAAGGCATCGGTGTCGAGACTCCCCGCTGGGACTCCTCGAGAAAGGCCATGAACCACGAATCGGGCGACCGGTAGACGCTCGACCGTCCGTCTTGCGGATAGGCGAACTCGAGCAGGTTCGCCGCAAAGGTCTCCCCGTTGAGGGCCTCTGCCCGCATCAGGTGGTACGCGGTCAAGACCATCTGTTGAACACCAAACCCGTAGGCGCGACGAGTCCCGGACAGGAGTAGCTCCCCGGCGGCCGCTCCGAGAAGCGCGCCTTCTCCACCCGCCTCATAGGTGGCGGCGTGGCGTGACATTTCCATACTTCGAGCTATCGGAAGACTGTCGTCCGGCCTTGAGAGGAAGCGTGGGCGGTGCTGCAGATCGGGAACACCGTTACCCTTCGCCTGTGCGTTCCCTCCTCTTGATTGCCAACCCGGCGGCCTCTCGCTTCACCGGCGGCCTCCATCGCGCCGTCGTACTCCGGCTGTCGAGGGCCTATGACGTTGAGACGGCGTGGCCGACAAGTGCCGGCGAGGTCGAAGCGCGAGCCTTGCAGGCCGCCCACAACGGAGTCGACGTTGTCGCGGCGATGGGTGGCGACGGTGTGGTGCACCACGTCGTGAATGGAATCTACGGGACGCGGGCCACACTCGGCATCATCCCCGCTGGAACGACCAATGTACTCGCGAGGATTCTCGGTATCCCCGCTCATCCGGGACGCGCTGCAACGTATCTGGCCTCCGGACCGCCCGCCATCAACGCTCCCCTTGCCCAGATCTCCCTCGGCGCCGGTGGCGGTACGACCGTCCGATACGCGACGTTCGCCAGCGGTGTCGGTTTTGATGCGGAGGTCGTGAGGGTCTCCAACCTCGAGCCGTACCGAAAGTACTGGTTCGGCGGCGTGCACTACGCGCGATCTGCCGCCGGTGTCGTCCTCTCACGTGACAACCGGCAGCCTCCGAACATGCGTGTCGGCGACGGAACACGCTCGGTAGACGCGGCAGCGCTGTTGGTCCAGGTCCACGATCCCTACACGTACTTCGGCAGGGTTCCTCTTCGTATCTCTCGCCGCCCCCACACCGGTCTCGCCGCGCTGCTGGTCGAGCGGCTGACCCTGCCACGCATCCCCGCGATCCTGGCCGCGGCAGTCACCGGCGCGGATCTCAGACGAATCCCCGGTGTGCATGTCTGGGAGGACGTACGGCAAATCGACGTGAGCGCGGATCCCCCGTCGCCCGTTCAAGCGGACGGAGAGCTCCTCGGCGCCGTCGACACGGTTCGATTCTCGGCTCGACCTCGCGGTCTACGGGTCATCGCGCCGACTGCACCGGTCAACGAGTAGCTAGAGCTTCAATTCCTCGGCGACCGTCCGCTCTGCTGCGAGTTCGGCGATCTCGGTGGCCGTGAGGAGCCCGACATCGGACACGATCGCGGTGAAATGCTCCAGCGGAACGATCTCCGACAGAGCCTGGCGCCCCCCGAGCTGCGCCGTGATGCGGAACAGACCGGAAGGAAGCACTTTGTCCCTTCCGGCGGTGAGGTAGAGCGCCACTCCTGCAAGATCCGCGGCAATGGCAAGCCTCCGAATCCCGGCCTTCGACACCGCGGCGTCGGGCCCGATCGCATCCGCTCCCGAGACGACCATATCTACACCCGGAAGCAGCTCAACCGCCGATTTGTCGTCGACCACCTCGACGTCGAACCCCGCGACCGTCAACTCGGCGGCCATCTCCATGCCCTCTCCCCCCGGCATCGCCTCGGTGCAACAGACTTGGAACGAGGATCGCTCCCGGGCAGCATCGAGAACGGACCGCACCGAGCTGGACGCACCATGGACCAGAACCGTCACACCCTCGCCGATGAGGTGGGCCCCCACCGAACCGATCTTTGCCGTGGACGAGGCGAGGCGATCGGCAAACTCCCCCGCGACCTCGACAACACGATCCGCCCCCTCACCGAGAGTGAGATACAACTCGTTGCAGAGAGCGAGGACCGGAGCACGGACAGCCTGTCGATCGATGAGCAGCTCGAGCGCATCGACGATGGCCTCGGGGTACGACTCCGGAGCATAGGTTGCGACACTTCGCGCCAACGCCTCGATCGCTTCTGCAGCTTCCGCCCCAACGGACGCGGCACTCGATACGGTGTCAAGTGACACCGCGGTAACGCGTCGCCACGCCGCCCAGTCTCGCCATTCTGTCACGTACCCGCCCTCCGAGCCGTCAACTGTAGCTTTCAGCTTCCGGGGTCCGCTTCCGATCCGTCCGGTTTGAGGTGGATTGAAACCTGTGGGAGCGCGGACTCGAGTCTGGCCAGCTCGAGGCCGAGCTCTGCCAGGGCTCCTCCAAGCTCGGCGCGATCTCTCATGACGGTGCGAAGCGGCAGGCCGATCCTTCGATCGACCCTCACGGCGAGGCGCCGTTCGATGACTGCCCGGTACGTATGTGCTGCCTTCCTGCCGGCTCTTCTCCCTGACCACCGCACCAAGCGGGCGAGCCCTCTGCCGACGACGAGCGCACCGACTCCCAGGATGGCGGGCCACGGCCAGACGCCTCGCTGAAGCGCTTCGGGCCTCGCCCAAGCCCACATGAACGCAGACACGACGGCGATGGCGACCAGCCACTGCGCCATCGCCGCAAACCGCCACCAACGGGCCTTGCTCGGTACAGGATGATCGCGTGATACTGCGAGGGTGCCGCCCACAGCTTTTCTCAGTTCGGTTTCGACCTTTGCCGGTCCGAAACGCTCTCTGAGTTCTGCACCGAAGCCGCCCCCTGCCTCGAAGGATAATTCGGTCACCGTCGAGGCGACCGCTTCGATCACCTCTTCCAGGCCGGAACGACCTTGCCAATCACGACTCGCCGTGTCGATCGCCTCATCCTCTACCGTCGCACCCAGTGCGCGACCGAGGACACTCCTCCGAAGTCCCGCCACTGCTCTTCCGAGAGGACCTGATCCACTGCGAACCGCGAGATGCCGGCCGGCGTCCTCGGCAGCTCTTACGACCGCCTGGCCGGCGAGGAGATCCGCCAGTCCGGCAACCGCTGCTTCCCGTGTCCCGGCCCAGCGACGATCGAATTCGAGCCCGGAGCCCGGCTGCACGCCGGTGACTTCTGCAACGCCACGACCCGCCCTCCGGATATCCTCGACGAGTTTCCCGATTGCGGTGCGCTTCGCTTCGAGGGTGGCCTCGACGAACGCCACCAGCTGTTCGATGCCGATCGGATGTCCGCTTGCGGGATCGGCGGCGATATCGAACACGACGGGGCCGGCAATCCCGTCAGCCTCGAGGAGAGCGACCAGGTCGTCACGAACGGGGTCGAGTTCCCCGGGCGCAAGACGATCGATCTGGTTGAAGGCGAAAAGGAACTGTTCTTGATATCCGGACAACGGACGAAGGTATCCCTCATGCATGGACCGATCGCCATATTTCTCGGGGTCGAGGACCCAAAGGACCGCGTCGACCCTGGGGATGAGCCGTTCGACGGTCGCCCTGTGCTCAAGACTGATCGAATCGAAATCCGGCAAGTCGACAATAGCCAGGTTCAGTGCCGCCGTGTGTCCGATCCGCTCCTCGATGTCGAGAGCGTCGAGGAGGCGCACGAGTCCCGGCTCGGGCTCGCTTGGCATCCACACGAGGGGCCGATCCGTCGTCGGACGAATCCGACCGACAGGTGCCACAGAAGCCCCGGCGATCGCATTCAGAAGGCTGGACTTGCCGACACCCGTCCCACCGGCAAGCGCGAGAACTACCGTTTCTCCCAAGTACCCCATTCGTCTCCTGGCCTGTCTGGCCACACGCGCATGCGGCTCGAGACGATCGTCAGCGGTCAGGGACCACGCCTTGGCGACCGCAAGATCGAGAATGTCGAGGGCCTTGCCCAGATCACCCGCCATAGAAGATCTCCGCAGTCTCGCGGACCGTCGCCGTTGCGTGGCGCAGACCGAGATCCGATCCCGACAAGATCGCTTCGGCTCGACCAACGAACCGTGCCTCGTCGGCATCGAAAACGTCGCGTAGATGCTCGAAGAGACCCTGCCGAGCGGTCCGGACGAGGGATCGGACCACCGTCGTACCGAACGCCTGCTCGAGCAGCTTCTGTTGGGCGGCAGCCGCCCCGGCCGCGACACCGAACTCCCCTCCGGTCAGCCCGCCGGTGTGTGAGAACATCGCGAGGAGTGCGACGAGATCCACCGCGTTGATTCCGAGTGAGTTCAACTGTGCTCGCCGGCGCTTGTCGGCTCCTTGCTCCGCGATGAGCGCGGCGAGATCCGCAGTCCAGTCCTCGATCGCTTCCTCAATGCGACCGGCCGCCTCTGGAGAGCGTCTCCACAGCTCACCATCCCCCAAGAGAACTTTGCCCGCCGTATCGAGTTCCCAGGCCGCTGCCGCCCGGGTAGCCGCGAGGTCGAGCCGTCGTGCGACGGAGGCTGCAAACTCTCGCCGAGTCTCCTCATCGAACCGTTCGAGATTCCTCTTCCCTCCAAAGACCGTTCCCGCCCAGCGCCGGAGTCGTCCCGTGCCCTCACCGACGGCTTTCAGCAACGATCCCGTGCCGAGAAACTCTTGCCAGCGTGTTCCGATCTCGGCACGGACCAGGGAACCTCTGTCCAATGCCTGGTTGATCTCGTCGAGTTGGCCGGAGTATGCCTCCTTGGCGACACGGACGAGGGCGGCAGCCTCATCTGCCTCCTGCCGGATCGCAACCGTCAGATCACCGGAGCGCACAACCACGTCTTCGACGGCACCCCTTGTGGTGTCCACGATGATGGAGCGCCGCCTGGCGGGATCTGCGAGCTGCACAAGTTGATCTCGCAAACCATCGACGGCGCTCGCGGTGAGGCCCATGTACTCGGGAATGATCGGCTGCTCCGCAATCTCGATCAGAGACAGATCTCCGTGGACGATATTGCGCCGACGAAGATGACCGGAGTAGTCGGCGAGGATCTCGGAGGCACCATTGTCAGGAAGCCGGTTCACGACAAAAACGATCGGCAGCTTGCGTCGCCGGGCCCGATCGAGGAACTCCCAGGGGACCGCGTCCGCGTACCGCTGAGCGCTGGTGATAAAGATGCACATATCGGCGACCGCGAGCAGTTCCTCTGCGATCTCTCGATGCTCCCCGATCACAGAGTCGAAGTCAGGTGCATCGATGAGCGTCACTCCGTGCAGCACAGGTGCGGTGTCGGCAACGATGCGCAGGCTACGGGCCGAGTCGGTACCGGTTTCGTAGCCGCTCATGAACGTGTCACGGTACCGCTGCGCGTGCTCCTCGTGGCACCAGACGACCGGCGCCGTCGTCGTCGGACGTACCGCCCCGGTCTGACTCACCGGTCGTTGAGCGAGCGTATTGACGAGTGTCGACTTGCCGCTGCCTGTGGAACCGACGATCACGGCAACGACCTCCCTGTCGAGATCGACGAGACGAGGTATGAGGTACTCGCGAATCGTCCACCCCAGCTCTTCCCGAAGCTCTCGGCGGACCTGCTGGTCGGCAGATGGCAGCCCGAAGTCGATCGCGGCGATCTGGTCGCCCAATGCGTCCAACGCAGCCCGCAACCGTGCCACCGAGGAGATCTGCCGTCCCATCGGCGGATTGTCCCACACGAGCTCTCCGGTTTTGTTTCAAGCAGTCGGTGCGTCGCGGGAGGGCCCGAACAGCACCTCTACACCTGCACCGCCGTCCGGACCGGAACGCAAGTGCAGCGCCCCTCCTGTCGCTTCTGCCGCCCGGCGCACGATGTCCAATCCCAATCCTGTCGAGCCGCTCCCCGACTCTCCCCGACGCGCGGGGTCACCCTCGGGGAAACCTGCTCCCGAGTCCTCGACGACCAGTCGCACCATTCCATCCTCGGTTCGGTCGACAGCGATGTGAAATGGCGTTCTTTCCGCTGTGTGGGCCAGAACGTTTCCGACGAGCGCGTCGATGACGGCTACGGCGTCTTCCTCGAGAAGCGGCACCTGGTGGGGTCCCCCGTCGATATCCGCCGACCAGACCCTCTTCTGCTCTTGAGCGAGCGCCCCCCAAAACGAGGCTCGCTCCTTGACGACTACACCCAGATCGGTACTGGCGCCCATGCCTTCGCGTAGGGGTCGACGAGCCTGCCGGATGAGATGGTCGACGGTTCTCTCCAGTTCGTCCAGGTCGCCGATGAGCCGCTCCGATCGATCGGGCACGGCTTCGATCTCGAGCCGCAAGGCGGTCAGTGGAGTCCGGAGGCGATGCGACAGATCGGCAGCGGCCCTCCGCTCTTCCTCGAGAAGCTCGCCGACGCGACCGGCCAACCGGTTGAATGCCCTGCCAACCTCGACGATTTCTACCGGCCCATCCGGCTCGACACGCACGCTGAGATCTCCGCCACCGAGGCGATGCGCCGCGACGGAAAGATCACGCACGGGCTGAACTACCGAACGGGCCAGTCGGTCCGCGACCAGTGCGGAGAGCATCACCAACGCGACCCCGAGGGAGCCGAGTACGACCCAGGCCGCAGTGACGTTGCGCTTCAACAGCTCTGAAGCAACGAAGACCCTCACTACGGCAGCTCGTTCCTCTCCTTCGAGAAGGACAGGAACCCAGATAATCTCGCCGTCTTCCGATGGCTCGCGGAACGCCTCGCCGGCAGCTGCTCGTCGATACCCGTCCCCCAATTCGAACGGCTCTCCAACGATCGTCTCGTCCGGAAGGACCACCGAGAGCAGGCCTCCGTCGGCCAGCTCTCCCGATCCGACGAGCGCCACGACCTCCTGAGGCCGACCGCCGGTGATCACAACACCGAGCGCTTGTGACAACGTCTGTGCATCCCTTTCGGCTGCGACGAGAACCCGGTCGCGTGCAAGCGTCTTGACCATCCCGGCGAGTGGGATCAGGAAGGCGAGCACCACCATCGCGGTCACTGCGGCCGAGACCACAGCAAGTCGCCTTCTCACGGTGCAACCAGCTTCACACCCACTCCCCGCACCGTATGCAGATATCGAGGCTCGGCGGCACTCTCACCGAGCTTCTTGCGGAGCCATGAAAGGTGCACATCGACTGTCTTGTCGGCGCCACCGTATGGCTGTCGCCAGACCTCGGCGAGGAGTTCGCGCCTCCCCACGACCGTTCCGGGCCGTTGAGCTAGATATGCCAGGAGGTCGAACTCCTTGCGGGTGAGTGCCAGCGTCCGATCACCCAACCACGCATCCCGGGAGGCGAGATCCATCACCAGATCCCCGAGCGAGAGAACGGACTTCTCGGCTGTCTCACTTCCACGACGAAGCACCGCTCGGATCCTCGCGTCGAGATGAGCTGCAGAGAAGGGTTTGACGACGTAGTCGTCCGCTCCGGCATCGAGGAGATGAACAATCTCCTGCTCATCGTCTCGGGCCGTCGCCACAATGACCGGAACGGCGGTGACGGCCCGAATCATCTTCAAGAGTTCTGCACCGTCGATGTCGGGCAGTCCGAGGTCGAGGATCACGGCGTCGGGACTTCCCGACACCACGAGTTCGAGCCCGGCAAGCCCTGACCCGGCGGCACGCACATCGTGTCCGCGCTCTGCAAGCCTCGCCGTCAGGGTCTGGCGGATCCGGACGTCATCTTCGATGATGATCAGTGCAGCCACGTTCACACCCTATACGGTTGGCATACCCAATCAGCGCCAACGGAGACGGCTTATCACACCTTTAACCTGCCGTTACCGCTCTCCAACGCGTGCACCGACGATACTGCCCGTATGAATATGAGGCGTCTTGGGCTGTTCACCGCTTGGCTGGCGGCGACCCTCCTGGCGATCGTGCTCGCCTCCCAGGCAGTGGCACTCGTCCGGGACCAGGTCACCGATCGACCTTCCCGTACGGTCACCACCCTCCTCACATCGGCAACGACATCCTCCACTGCGGTTCTTGCCACCACCACACCAGCCGACATCGACCCCGAAGTCCCCCAGCGCACGACGAGCCCCACTTCGACGACGGCAGCGACCGTGCCCCCCGTGACCGTGGCACCGACCACGACCGCCCCACCCACGACGACGCCACCTACGACGACGTCCACAACCACTCCACCGACCGTGGACCAGCGTTATACGCTCATCGGCGGCTGGGTGACGGTTGCATGCTCTGGAGACCAGATCAGCTTCAAGTCCGCTGCACCACAGCCGGGATTCTCCGTCGAGCGCGTGGAACTCGAAGAGAACACGGTCGACGTCAAGTTCGAGAGCTCCGACCACACGTCGACGTTCGAGGCCGAGTGCAGCGATGGTGAGGTCGTCGCGTCCATCGAAGAAGAGGATGAACAAGACGACTAGGTGCTTGCTGTTATCTGTCGGCTATCGGCGGGAATTCGGCCGAATCGCAAGAGTTCCGTCGCAGCGCGACCCTCGACACACCCATCGAGGAGGCCACAGTAGCGGCACCATGGACCGCCCCTGCGTTCGATGCCGCGCCGCTCGGCCCATGCCCGACGCAGCTCATTGACGATACCGGCCACCTGTCGAGCCGTGGCCGTGAGCGACTCGATTCCAGGTTCTTCGGTGAGGCGCTCCCCCGTGCGGACGGAGACCGCCTCCACCTTCGACGGGATCTCTCCCCTGTCGAGCGTCCACAGGAGCGCGTAGAAGCGCAGCTGCTCGTGAGCCTCGCCCAGCTCGCCCGTCTTCCAGTCGACGAGCCGGACCCCCGCATCGTCGGAGAAAGCTGCGTCGACCGACCCGACAAGGGTCACACCGTCGGCAGGTTCGACCTGAATCTGGACCTCCGCTCCCTGGAATCCTTCCGCGGGAAAACGTCGAAATCGGTCGTAGAGGGCGCCCACCTCATCGATGACCCGTTCGAGACCGGAGGGTTTCATCGACAGCGCGCCCAACTTGAAATTCAGGTTCGAGCCACCGATCTCCTCGCGGCACACCTGTTCGAGCCGGTCGGCAGAGATCGGTCCACTGGTGAGATGCCGGGCGAACACACGGTGGGCAAGCCCACCCTTGAACGCCGGAATGCTCTCCGGCCCCCAGATACCCTCGAGCCTGGATTTGGCATAGTCGGCGCATTCTCGATAGGCCACAAACGTCGAACCGGACAGCCGAATATCATCACCGGGCTCGACCTCTGGAAACACGATCATGCACGGCATGGTATCGGCTAACCACCGAGACCACTACACTCAAATCTCGTCCCAGGGCTGATCATGTCACGTACTTCTCGAATCATCATCGTGTTCCTCGGCGTACTCGCCGGCCTCTTCCTCATGGTCATCGGGGCATTCGGAATCGACCGTGCCCTGCACACCGGCAAGGTGCTGCACAATGTCCACGCTTCGTCCGTGGACCTCTCCGGAAAAGACGAAGCGGGAGCCGAGTTGGCCCTCGTCGCTCTGGAGGACAAACTCAGCGCGACGCCCGCAGTATTCGACGTGGCCGGGACAAGCGTGGATCTCGACCCGACAACGGTCCGTTTCGATATCGACGAGATGAGCGCGACAGCCAGCGCACTCGACGTCGGACGCGACGGAACGATGCTCGACCAATTCAAGTGGTGGGCGACACATGTCTTCACGGTCGAAACCGTGGAGGTGCACGGAAGCCTGGACGAGGAGGCGCTCTCGGCCGTCTTCGACTACTGGGACGAGTCCACGATCTCGAATCCTCCATTCGACGGAGCCGTCGAGGTTCGAGGAATCCAGGCCATCGCCCGATACCCACATCCCGGCACCGGCATCGACCGACCATCGGCTTCGAAAACGATTCTTGCATCGCTGCTCGATCCGGATCGACCGATCGCCGCGATCGAAACGGCACCGCTGGAATCCGACCTCAGCGACGCGGACATCGACGAGGCGGTCGAAGAGGCCCAGCAGATGATCGGCCTGCCAGTCGTCCTGTCACGTGAGGACCCGGATATCTCGGTGACGTTCACCCCACAGAACCTGGCATCCGCCCTCCGCAGTCAGATCGTCCACAACTCTCCGGCACACATCCAACTGAGCTTCGATCCCGAAGTGATCCGCGCGATCCTCGAACCGGCGAGCGCCCATCTCGGCGTGCCCCCGCGCGATGCATCGTTTGAAGTCGGTGACGACGGCCTGGTCACCATCGTGCCGAGCAGACCCGGACAGATCGTGGATCCGGAGCTGACCGCCGGGGCGCTGGCGGTGGCTTCCCGCATGCCCGAACGAACCGGACGGCTGCCGTTCGAAGACGCCGCCGAACCTGAGTTCACGACCGAAGACGCCGAGGCGATGAACATCAGGCATCTGGTCTCACAGTTCACGACCTATCACCGCTGCTGTCAGAACCGCGTCACCAATATCCATCTCCTTGCGGACATCATCGACGGAGTCGTCGTCCTGCCGGGCGAGCAATTCTCGATCAACGAGTACGTGGGTGAGCGGGATACTGCGCGCGGGTTCCTTCCCGATCACACGATCGTGCAGGGGAAGATGGTCGATACGATCGGGGGCGGCGTGAGTCAGTTCGCCACGACGTTCTACAACGCCATGTACTGGGGTGGGTACGAAGACATCACGCACTCGCCACACAGCTACTACTTCAGCCGCTACCCAGAAGGCCACGAGGCGACGATCTCCTGGCCGGCCCCGAATCTCGTGTTCCGAAATGACTCCGATGCAGCGGTACTCATCAAGACGTCCTACACCGACACGTCCTTGACCGTGAGCTTCTACGGAAACAACGGAGGCCGGACCGTCGTCGGGGAGCAAAAGAACGGACGTCTGCATATGGAAGTCACCTCGGAGGGGGACGCAACCGCCAGAAAAGTCACCTCCAGTGTCTCTCCACGCTTCGACGAGACCGAACCGGAGACCGAGTACACCGCCAACGACAAGCTGTTGCCCGACGAGGAGATCGTCAACGTCAAGGGCAGAGTCGGCTGGACGGTCCTCGTGAAGAGGAACATCGAATACCCCGACGGGCACATCGAAACCCAGGAGTGGCGTGTTCGCTATCGACCGCAGCCTCGTGAAGTCGAAGTGAACTCGTGCATGATCCCCCCCGAGGAAGACCAAGAACCCGTGCCTTGTCCCACGACGACCACCGTGACGTCGACAACCACCACGACGACCGCGGCGTCGACGGCCACGACGGCTGCCCCGTAACAAGCATCAGCCGGCAGCCGGCAGCCGGCAAGAGGACGGCGCGTCAACTACCGGGAACTGGCAACTGAGACCTAGTGGTACACGACGAAGAGGTCGCGGATCTGCTCTCCGGCACGGCGAACGCTACCCTCGTCCCAGCCACCATTTCGCTGCACGGACACCACGTTGGATTGCACATAGACGTGTCGAATCGCCGGGTCGGCCGCGAAGAGCCGCTCCGCGAGACGAGCACCCAAGCCATCCTCGGACACCGGGCGCGTGAACCCGCGGCCGTCCTGTCCCGTGAAGGTACGGTCGGTGTCAAAGATCGCCACCTCGTCATGGACAATGCTTTTGACTGCGATGCTCTGGCCCATACGTGCTCCCTTCGAGCGACGGACACTAGTGCACGGATCCTCACTCGCCGATGATCTGCAGCTTCATCAGATTCGTCGAGGCACTGCGGTTTGGAGGGGTACCCGCGACGATCACGACGCCCTCACCGGCAGCACACACGCCATGCTCGGCGAGGTAGCGGTCGGCGAAGTCGAACATCGCATCGGTCGAGTCGAGTCGGTCGAAGGCGACAGGAATCACGCCCCGATAGATCGCCATCCTGCGGCGCGTCCGCTCCTCGGGACTGAACGCCATGATCGCTGCGCCAGGGCGGTACTTGGAGAGCAACCGCGCCGTATTACCAGACTCGGTGAAGGCAACGATCGTGCCGAGACCGAGATCCGTCGCCGCCTCCACGGCGGCTCTCGCCGTCGCAGACGCATAAGCGACCTGCCCGGCAAGGAACCCGATCGTCTGATGGTTGGATCGTGGACGGTCGGCCTCCACGAGGATCCGATCCATCATCGCCACCGTCTCGATCGGGAAGTCTCCGATTGCGGTCTCCCCCGAGAGCATGACCGCATCTGTTCCCTCCACGACGGCCGTCGCGACGTCGGTGACCTCCGCCCGAGTGGGACGCGTGCTGTGAATCATCGACTCGAGCATCTCCGTCGCGGTCACGGAGATGAGCCCGGCGGCATTGGTCCGGCGCAGAATCTCCTTTTGCACGGATGGAAGCTGCTCGAGCGGCATCTCGACGCCGAGATCGCCACGGGCCACCATCACCCCGTCGGCCACCGCCAGAATCGCGTCGAGGTTCTCGAATGCAGCTGCAAGTTCGATCTTCGCGATGACCGGCGCCCCCGAGAGTCGGTGGACCCGCTCAACATCCGCCGCCGAACGAACGAAGGATGCAGCGACGAAATCCACTTCGAGCTCGCGGCCGAATGCGAGATCCACTTTGTCTTTCTCCGTCACCGCCGAGACTTGAAGGTCCGCCTTCGGGAACGCGGCTCCCCGGTGATCCCCAACGAGACCGCCCTCGGTCACCTCGGCGACGAGTCGGTCTCGGAATCGCTCGGTTACCTTCATGCGAACGAGACCGTCGGCGAGTACGACTTCCGAGCCCACTCCCACATCGTCGATGAGACGCGGATACCCGATCTCGATACGCTCAGCGTCACCGAGACCCATACCCGCAACGAGACTGACCTGATCTCCTCTCTCCAACCGGATCACGCCGCCGGGAAACGTGCCGACCCTGATCTTCGGTCCCTGGATGTCTTGCAGGATCGCCACGGCCCTGCCATTCCGGACGGCCGCTTCACGGACGAAGGTTGCCAGTTTGCGGTGGGTCTCATGGTCGCCATGCGAGAAATTCAACCTGGCGACGTCCATCCCAGCGACGACCAGACCATCGATGGCCTCGGCGGTGGCGACGGCGGGGCCCAGCGTGACGACGATCTTGGTGTGTCTGCTCATAGTCGTAAAGCGTACCCACTCGGGTGCCCAAGAAGGGCGTACTGCTGCATCCGACGTCAGCGGCCGGGGCGGAACGCTCCTGTCTATACCAGAGCCGGGATCACCTCACGTGCGAAGAGTTCGAGACCGGTCGTGTCGTATGCCACCTCCGCGAAATACCCGATCGCGTAACCCAGACCCGCATCCGCCCATGGCTTCAGTCTGGCCACGAGCTGTTCCGGCGTCCCGGCCATCTCGCGATACATCGCCTCCATCCGCTCGAACCGGTCCTCGGCAACGTAGGGCCGGTAGTGGTCCTTGATCCACCCCAAGCGCTCCTCCACCGCCGCTTCGGATTCCTCGCATACGACGTTGAAGTTCGTCGATCGAACGATCGTGTCGAAGTCGGTACCGACATCCTCGCAATGTCTTCGAAGAATCCGGGACTTGTGGATGAACTCGTCGACCGACTGGCCGAAGTTCGTGTACGAGGCGTACTGCGCCGCCACGTTGAGGGTCAGTTTCTCCCCGCCGCCGGCCACCCAGAACGGGATGTGAGGATCCTGGACGGGCTTCGGACGGCAGATGGCACCGTCGAGTCTGTAGTGCCTCCCCTCATAATGCACCGTGTCCTCGGTCCACATCTTCTGCATGATCTCGACACTCTCGCGCAACATGCCGATTCTGACCGAGGCTTTTGGAAACTCATATCCGTACCCCGCGTACTCGTGCTCATACCAGCCTGCACCGATTCCCATCTCGACTCGACCACCGCTCATCACGTCGATCGAAGCCGCGACCTTGGCCAGATACGAGGGCAGTCGGTAGGAATTACAGGTGCACATCTGGCCAAGCCGAACCGTGCTCGTAACGGCGGCCAGCGACGCCATCAGCGTCCAGGCTTCGTAGGTCACCTCTTGAGAGGGGACCGGAACCGTGTGGAAGTGGTCGTACACCCACAGGGATTCGTAGCCGGATCGCTCGATCGTCGCGGCCACCGACCGCATCGTCTCCCAGTGGCGTTCTTCGGGTATGCCGACAAGGTCCATCCGCCATCCTTGCGGGACAAAGGCGCCAAAACGCATCAATGAGCTCCGATCGTCTACGTACCTGCACCGTAGTAGTGCCTTGGCCAGTAACGTTCGGGGTGTCGATGCCGAGGCAGGGGCGTCTGGTCGACACGGATCGACCGGTCCCTTTCGTTCGAGTCGAGTTGTCGGGTCGATCCGATATCGATCGCAAGACCCGCACAACGAAGGCGCACCTTCAGGGGCGTCGAGGCGGAGAACGCAGCGAGCGGCGTTCCTGGCCGGCAGAACACCGCAGAAGTTGCCGGTCGAGGCACCAGACACGCCGGTGCGCGCTCGATCCGTAGGTACCATGCTGCCCCATGCCACGACCGCTCATCGCAGTCCCTGTGAAGCCATTCGGCGTCGCCAAGCACCGCCTTGCCACCGTGATGGACGCTCCCACACGATCGATCATCGGCCGCCGGATCGCAGCGAGAACGTTGGAGACTGCACGACAAGCGGGAGCGAGCGTCGTTGTCGTTGCCGGTGACCGAGGCGTAAGACAATGGGCCGGCGCCCTCGGGTTTGCGAGCATTCCGGAACTGGAGCCGAGCCTCGCCGGAGCTGCTCGGGCGGCAGTCGACGCAGCAGCTGTCGAGACCCGTTCCTGGATCGTCGCCCACGCGGACCTCCCCCTCGTAGAGGTAGGTGATTTTCGCGCCGTCATCGGGGCACTCGAAGAAGCAGAGGTCGTGATTGCGCCGTCCTACAACGGAGGGACGACGGTGGTTGGAGGGACCATGGACACATTCGACTTCCGCTATGGGGAAGGCAGCTTCCGCCATCACCTCGGCATTGCGTCCCGAAGACGAGTTCGGATCGTGGTGAGGCTCGGACTCGGACTCGACCTCGACGGTCCCTCTGACCTGGAGAGCGCGATCAGGCATCCGCGCGGAGCCTGGCTACGGGCGCTGGTCGATCAGTAGATCGCCGCTCCGCTGTCTTTGTCGAAGAAGTGCAGTTTGGAGGTGTCGATGAACAACTTCACCCTCTCGCCGAGTCGTGGAGCCGTATCGGGATCGACACGAGCCGTGAACTTGGTGAGGTCTCCCAGAACCGACGCGTCCTGGCCCTGATCGGCGATCAGCTCCTGGATGTCCGGAGTGATCACCGGTGGGACATGCGTCTCGAAGTGCACGAATGCTTCCGAGCCGAGCTGCTCGACGAGCCCAACATTGACCTCCAGCAGCCGATCTTCCGGTGCATCCGGAACGGCCAAGGCCATCTCGAAACTCTCGGGACGTATGCCGATCACCAGCTCTTTTCCGACATGGCGGGAAAGATCCGGACGTTGGGCAAGGAGCTCCGGGACGATACGCAGCCGATCGGTGCCAAACGAAGCAAAGACTCTGTCCCCCTCACCTTCCAGAGTCCCATAGATGAAGTTCATCGATGGTGACCCGATGAACCCGCCCACGAAGATGTTGACCGGATGGTCGTAGAGGGCACGCGGCGTGTCGACCTGCTGCAAGGTTCCCTTGCGCATGACCGCCACACGGTCCCCCATCGTCATCGCCTCGACCTGATCGTGGGTCACATAGAGCGTGGTGGTTCCGAGCCGGGCATGCAGCTCGCCAAGTTCAGATCGCATCTGCACCCGCAGTTTCGCGTCGAGGTTCGACAGCGGCTCGTCCATCAGGAACGCCTCCGGCTCACGCACGATCGCCCGACCCATCGCGACTCGCTGCCGCTGGCCACCGGAGAGGGCCTTGGGTTTTCTCGCAAGGAAGTCGGTGATCTCGAGAGTCCTGGCAGCATCTTCGACCCTGGTCTTTATCTCCTCCTTGGGAAGCTTCCTGAGCTTGAGACCGAACGCCATATTGTCGAAAACGGTCATGTGCGGATACAGCGCGTAGTTCTGGAACACCATCGCGATGTCCCTGTCCTTCGGGGGAACGTCGTTGACGACCTTCTCCCCGATACGCACCTCGCCCTCGGTGATCTCCTCGAGTCCGGCGACCATGCGCAAGAGCGTCGACTTGCCACATCCGGACGGACCCACCAGCACGACGAATTCACCGTCGCCCACTTCGAAGCTAACCGCCTCGATCGCCCGCGTACCCCCTGGATAAATCTTGCCGACCTCATCGAAACGAATACCCGCCACGGTGTCCTCCACCTATCTCGCGCTACAGCTGCCAAAATAGCAAAAAGAAGGGAGCAATGATGGGCGATACACGCGTGCTCGTAATCACAGGAGGGACTGGAGGCTTGGGCACTACCCTGGTTCGCAGGCTCACAGGCGCCGATTATCGTTTTGCGGCAACGTATCTCGTCCCTGAAGAAGCCCGCGCATTCGAAGAAGCTGTGCTCCTCGATGAAGACCGGCTCCTCCTTGCACGAGTCGATGCCGCGAACACCCAAGAGGTGGAAGCGTTCATGAAACGCACGGCAGAACGCTTCGGGGGCATCGACGCGCTGTGCTGTCTCGCGGGCAAATGGGCCGGCGGACGCGACGTCGCCGACACCGATGATGTCCGGTTCGACAGGATGATCGACACGAACCTCCGGTCGGCGTTCGTAGCAGTCCGGGCTGCGCTCCCCTATCTCAAGATGGCAGATTGGGGTCGCATCCTGCTGATGGGGAGCCGTGCAGCCGTCGACCCTCCAGCGGGGCAGGCTGCATTCAACGTCGCCAAAGCCGGTGTCGTGGCACTCGCGAAATCGCTCGCCCAGGAACTCGGAGGCGATGCCGTCACCGCCAACGTGATCCTGCCCTCGGTCATCGACACGCCGGCCACACGAAAAGCACTCCCCTACGCCGACTACATGGACTGGCCCACACCCAGTGAGATCGCAGCCGTGATGGAGTTCATGCTGAGCAAGGAGAGCGCAACGATCTCGGGGGCGGCCATCCCCGCGTACGGAAAAGCCTGATCCTTCAACACCCCGGCCACTCTCCGATGACCGGAGGACGGTCGGCGCCGATGCGTGCCAGGTACTCGTTGAGGCTGTCCCTCCATGTGCGGTACGCGTCGATCTGAAGGGCAACGAGGTCCAGGCCGTCGAGATGCAGCTCCGGGTATCTGTCGGCGAGAACGCGGGCAACGCCGGCGGTGGCGATTGCGTCGGCGGCCGCTCGGTGAGCTCCCCCGACGTTCACCCCGTAGTGTTTGGCAGTGGCCGCCAGAATGCGCTTGCCTCTCCGGTAGCGGTCTACGTGCCGGTCCAGGACGAGCGGATCGACGATCACGGCCGGCGGCACATCAGGGAGTGCGCCAAGCCCGTGACGGGCCAGTTCCGCGCCGAGCAGCGGCCAGTCATACGGCGTGTTGTAGATCACGATGGGAATCTCGTCGCGAACGAACTGCCGGATGCCGCTGAGCGTCTCCCTGAGCACGTCCGCAGGATCGCTGCCCCGCTCTCGAAGTTCGTCGGTCGTGATCCCGGTGATCTCGGCGGCAGCTCGCGGCATGGGAATCCCAGGGTTGATGAGCCGGTTCACGATCTCTGTCGCTGTGCCGTCCGGGGCGACTTCGACAAGCGCCACCTCGACGATGCGGTCAGTCGCCGGATCGACGCCGGTGGCTTCGAGATCCAGAGCGGCGAGACATCCTGTGTGCCAACTCATGGCACCACGGTAGCCCACACGTGTGACAGCAAGCCGATCCGGACATTCGCGACAGGTACACTCAAACACGATGGGACACTCACTGAGATTGGCGCTTGTCGTGTTCGTGTCGGCCTTTCTGGTCAACGTGGTGGTCCAGGGCCTGTGGCCTGACCGCTCCATCGATTGGTATGCGGCAGTGGTCATTGCTGCTGCAACGGCCGCTGCGTTGGCCGTGGTCGACCGGTTCTTTTCTCGGCAAACCGGCCGGTAGGCACCTACGGCGGGCAATCACGGTATCGCGATCACCGCAGGCAGTCGAACCGATGCTCTTATCCCCGGGTAACCGGCTAACCTTCATCGTGCCCGAGTCATTTCGGGCCCCGCAGTCGGTCCTTCATGGCAAGGATCGGCCATTCGGTCCTCGTGATTCCCAGGAGTCCGCAGCTCGAATGCGTGACGAGCCGGCTCGTGAAACGGGGACAGGATCAAAACACCCACTTTCGTCCTCTCCCTCTGTCCACCTCCGTCTCGACACCCGCGGGAATTGCAATCCGGGCGCCAATCCCGGCGCGTCGGTATGACGCACGACCCAGGAGGTCGACAATGACAACAACCGGAACCGTCAAGTTTTTCAACGAACAGAAGGGGTTCGGCTTCATCACCTCGCCGGACGGCGACGACGTGTTCGTCCACGCATCCAACATCGTGGGGAGCGAATCCCGCTCCCTCGCCGAGGGCCAGTCGGTTCAGTACGAGACCGCACCGGGGCGCAAGGGTCCAGAGGCGGTCAACGTCAGGCCCGTCTGACATGGCACGACGTGGGGCTCAACAAATAGCGAAGCGGGCCCGGGAGCGGGCCCGCCAGGAGCGGCAGGAGGCGAAGCGAGAGCGGCGCCAGTCCGCCTCCGCAGATGCCGTCGATCCGACGGATGCGCCTGACGAGGCCGGACTCATGGAGGAATTCCGAGTGTTGAGCGAGCGTTACGCCGCCGGCCTCCTCGCAGAAGACCTCTACACGAAAGAGCGCCATCGGATCTTCCTCGAACTCGGTATCGAGTCCGAGGAAGCCGACTGAGCCTCATACCGATCGGTCGCAACGACTGCGTCGCGACGGCACCTTCACTGTCGCGCCCCGCCGCGACGCGCAGTAACCCCTGCTGAGCAGGGGTTACGCGTGGTAGCCCCGACCAGATTCGAACTGGCGTTACCGGCTTGAGAGGCCGGCGTCCTAGGCCGCTAGACGACGGGGCCGAGCGCGGCGAAAGCATCGTTCCGCTCGGGGGGAAGGACTCGAACCCTCAATGACAGGACCAGAACCTGCTGTGTTGCCAATTACACCACCCCCGAAAGGGACCATTACGGTACCGAAGGGGGTTGCCGTCGGCAAAACTCACCGGGCCCGCAGGCGCGGATCGAAGATTTCACGCAGCCCCGACGACACCAGATAGAACGCCCCGGCAAACAGCGACAGCGCTGCAGAGGCCGATATCAGCGCACTCCACGGCACCGCACCGCTGAACGATCTCGCGGAAGTGATCCCGAAGAATACGATCGCGCCCCAGCTGACGAGCGACTCCGTCTGTCCGAGGAACGCCGCGAATCCGTGAGCAACGATCGCTCCGACGACCGACAACATCATGTACAGCACTGCCAGGGGCATCAAGTGCGGCACGAGATGCCGGACCAGGATGTGGAGGCCTCCTCCGCCGGCGACCCTGGCGGCCTCGATGAAGGGCTCGGCCATGACCTTGAGCCCCTGACTCCGCATCACGATCGCCCCTGCACCGAGACCGTTGATGAGCCCGAACACCAGCCCGAACCGGACCGGAGACAACTCGACCTGCTCGGCGATGATCAGCACGAAGATCGGTGCGGGCAGCAGCAGGAAGGCATCGGAGACATGGGACAGAACGCCGTCGACCCACCCCCTGTAGAAGGCACCCAAAGCCCCGATGAACGTCGCGATCACGCCCGTCGTGATCGCCGCGGTGAGCGCGACCACCCATGCGGGTCGCGAGGCGGCCAGGATCATGCTAAGCACATCTCGGCCGAGGGCGTCGGTCCCGAGCAGATGTGCCGAAGACGGATCGGCGGGATGCATCATGGTGAAGTCGAAGCCGACCAGCGGATCGTAGATCTTGGCGGGCCAGACCGTCTTCAGCAATACCGGATGGATCAATGCGGCGATCCCGAACAGCAGGATCAGTCCGAGTCCGACCACGGCAGTCGGACTCCCCCAGACGGCCCGCAGAGACCTGCGGATGCTTCGTCGGCGTGCTCGAATGCGCTCGATCACGAGTTTCATGCCGCCCTCCAGATCCGCGGATCGAGCACCGCCTGCATGATTTCGAACACCATGCGCACGACGAGCGTGAACACGCCGATCAACAGCAAGACGTCCATGACGACCGGCATGTCCTGTGCCGACACTGCATCGAAGAGCAGCGTGCCCATTCCGGCCCATCCGACGGACTTTTCGATGATGATCAGGCCGCTGAGCAGGTAAGGCAGGCTGACCACCAGCCTGCCGAGCACCGGCAACACCGCATTTCGCGCGGCATGACGGTCCCGCACGACGCGATCCGGAAGTCCTTTGGCTGTAGCGGCCATCACGTAGTCCTCGTGCCTGACGGCGGCAATGGACGTTCTCATCACGAGCAGGAAATCGCCATAGGAGAGCACCGCGAAGGCGATGGTTGGAACTGCTGCCAGGAACATCACGTCGATCGCGAGACCGAGCATCTCCCGGTAGGCCCACCACCCCGCGCAGACCCCCACAACCAAGACGAGTTTGCCGAGCAGTGGCAGGATTCGTCGCTTTCCCAAGACTCGAGCCCCAAGGGCGCCGACGGTGAACACGAGGAGTGTGACAATCACGATCGTCACGCTCATTCGTCCCATCACGGCTGTGCGATCGACCCCCAGCCAGTCGACGGTGGAACCCAACAGACCGTTGCGCACATCAACCAGTCGGTTCCTGAGGAAGTAGATGAGAATGAATCCGAGGAACGGGGGAAAGATCGTGTACGTGGTGACGGCGAGGAACGTCAGGGCCCTTCCCTTGGCCCCGCGCCGCCAGCCGGCGATGCGTCCCAGCCACGAACCAAACAGGTACGCAACCCCGATTCCGACCATGAACACGAGGGCGGTTGCAGGAATAGCCCTCATCAATTCCCCCGGCCCCACCCAGCCCGAGGTGGTCGACCCCAGCCCGTGCGTGACCACGTTGCGAAGCCAGAACAGATACCGAATGTAGATCGGGCGATCGAGGCCGAGTTGCGTGCGCAACACCTCGAGTTCCGGTCCGGACAGGGAGAGTCGGGACGGTGTCGCGTAATCGCCGGGAATGAGTGCCTCGACGAGCAAGAACATGCCGGCGGTAAACAGCACCAGAGCGACGAGCCCCGAGAGCGTGCGTCGAACCAGGTACTTGGTCACCCAATCAGGCTAGCGATATCGCCTCTGCCGACGTTCAGGCGTGTTCAGGACGATCGGCACACGTCATGTGGTCGATTGTGACTTCCTCGCGCGCAGAGACCCCTGCTTCGCAGGGGTCTCGCGTGGTAGCCCCGACCAGATTCGAACTGGCGTTACCGGCTTGAAAGGCCGGCGTCCTAGGCCGCTGGACGACGGGGCCGCAATGACGGAAGGATGATAGGCGCCCGGTGGCGGGCCGCCAGTTCGGCGGCCTTCCGGTTGCAGGGAGCGCATCGCCGCGAGCGCTACAGGAGGCCCTCTGCCCTACAAGCGTTCGCGGACATCGGTCAGCCGGCGAAGAGTTTCCTGCTTTCCCAGGACGGCCAGCGACTCGAACAGCGGAGGGCTCACCGACGATCCGGTCGCGGCAACGCGAACCGGCTGAAGACCTCGGCGTGCACCGATCTCCAGATCCTCCAGCATCGCGCGTAGCGCCGACTCGATCGTCGCGTGATCCCACTCGGCAAGACCCTCGAGACGTTCGATCGCAGCCGTCAGCACCGCCGGTGCCGTCTCATGCCCGAGCACCTTCCGCCAGGACTTCTCGTCATATTCCAGTCGGTCGGTGAAGATGAACGCGACCAACGGCGCAACTTCGGTGAGGTTCTTCACGCGCTCCTGAATCAGCGGCGACACCGTGCGGAATTGCCCGCGTTCGTCGTCGGTGAGCGTCCGTCCGATCGACGCTTCCACGAACGGAATCGCCCTCGACGCGAAGCCGTCGGCGTCGAGATCTCGAATGTACACGCCGTTCATCCATTCCAACTTCGCCGGATCGAAGACGGCCGGGTTCTTGGAAACGTCGGCGAGACTGAACCGCTCGATGGCCTGCTCTTTGGTGAACACCGTCACGTCCGGTTCGTAGGACCAGCCGAGCAACGCGAGGTAGTTGAACATCGCCTCCGGAATGATCCCCCGTTCTCTGTATGCCTGCACGGAGACGTCACCGTGACGCTTGGAGAGCTTCTTCCCGTCCGGGCCGAACAGCAGCGGCAGATGGGCGTATGTCGCAACGGGCGCGCCCATCGCTTTCGTGATGAGGATGTGCTTTGGAGTGGAGGAGAGCAGGTCCTCGCCTCGTACGACATGGGTGATCCCGTAGTCGACGTCGTCGACCGTCGATGCCAGGTGGTATGTGGGCGATCCGTCGGATCGCAGCAGGATGAAATCGTCTACGTCCGCATGATCGAACCGCATGTCGCCGCGCACGAGATCCTCAAACCGGGTCTCGGCGGGACGCGGGACGGCCAGCCGCAACACTGCAGGTTCCCCGGAGTCCTTACGCTGTGCGGCTTCCTCGGGATCGACCAGCCGGCATAGACCGTCGTAACCCGAGAACCCGCCTCCTGCCCTGGCCAGCTCTCTGCGCTCCGCCAACTCGTCGGGAGTACAGAAACACCAGTACGCCTTCCCCTCGTCCAACAAGGCACCGGCGACCTCCCTATAGCGGTCGAGCCTGTCGGATTGTCGATAGGAACCGTGCGGGCCTCCGACACCGACCCCCTCATCCCAGTCCAGGCCGAGCCATCGCAAGCTCTCCTGCGCATCGTCCTCGTACTCGGGGCGGGACCGGACCGTGTCCGTGTCGTCGATCCGCACGATGAACACGCCGCCCTCATGCCGTGCAAACAGCCAGTTGAACAGCGCCGATCGGAGATTGCCGATGTGGAGGAGCCCTGTCGGTGACGGGGCGATGCGGACACGAACGCTCATGAGGCCGCGACCTGGTTGGACAAGACGCCAATGCGCTCGACCTCGATGTCGACTCTGTCCCCAGGCAGGATCGGCCCCACCCCGGGCGGGGTGCCGGTGAGGATGACATCCCCCGGCAGCAGCGTCATCACCTCGGAGATGAACTCGATCAGCTCCCCGACGCCGAACACCATGTCGGCGGTCGACCCGGACTGCCGTGTTTCGCCGTTGACCCGCGCCGACACGGCCAGTCCCTCTCGAGGGTCCAACTCCGTCTCGATCGCCGGACCAAGCGGGCAGAACGTATCGAATCCCTTGCCCCGCGTCCACTGCCCGTCGCTGAACTGCAAGTCGCGTGCCGTGACGTCATTGGCCGCGGTGTAGCCGAAGATGACCGACTCTGCATCTTCCGCCTTCACATGATGTGCGACGCTGCCGATCACCACTGCCAGTTCTGCCTCGTAGTGCACGAGTTTCGAGATCCGTGGATACATGATCGGGGCACCGGGGCCGATCACCGCGGTGGCAGGCTTCAGGAAAATGAGCGGCTCCGAAGGAACCTCGGAACCCATCTCCTCGGCGTGCGCAGCGTAGTTCTTGCCGACACAGACGATCTTGGTCGGAAAGACGGGTGCCAGCAGCCTCGCCTCTGCATAGGGAACGATCGTATCGGTCTGTTGCCAGGCCACGAACGGGCTGCCTTCATAGACGCGAATGCCGTCGTGTTCGGGAACGCCGTAGGCAATTCTCTCGGCGGTCTGGAGCCGCACGACCTTCATCGGTGCGACCGCCTGACGTCGCGCACACCTGAACGACTCTGCATCAGGCGGCCAGCATGTCGAGAAGCTCGCCCGGTCTCGCGACGAGCTTGTCGATCGGCACGGTCCGCAAGAAGGAACGGCCCTTGTCTCGTTCGTGGGCGGCATGGTCGATCGTGGAACGTCTGGCAGCTGCGAGGACCCCGACGACCTCGTCCGGAAGATGTTCCGGACGCAGCCCGAGCAGGAGCAACGCGACCTCCACGTCTTCGGATGTCGGCCCACGCCCGGCCAGCGATGCTCTGGCGCCGGCGGTCGTGGCGACGATCTGTTCGAGGACATCCGGTCGATCGCCTCGATCGAACTCGGCTTCGTGGACGAGCCGCAGAGCCCAGCCGGCATCCGGACAGGGACGGCCAAACGACCCACCCCACTCCGCCTGCTCGGGTGCAGTGATCTCTCCGGGCCGACACGGCCTCCAGGTTGACGCCTGCGGCGTCAGCTCAGGGCGGGGAAGGTCGGCGCGATCCAGTTCGATGTGGGGTTGTTGAGCCACCGATCCGCCTCCTACACGAAGTCCAGCCAGTGGCGGTACTGTTCGAGCTTGCCGGTGACGGCATCTTTGAACAGATCCTGTGCCCGCTTCGAAACAGGACCGCGCTCACCGGTACCCACCGACCGGCCGTCGAGTTCGCGAATCGGCGTTACCTCCGCGGCCGTTCCGGTGAAGAACAGTTCCTCTGCGTTGTAGAGGTCGCTTCTCGTGACCTCCATCTCCGTGACGTCGTACCCGTCGTCACGGAGGAGCTGCATCACCGTTGCGCGTGTAATCCCGTCGAGGATCCCGGCGGAGACCGGCGGTGTCTTCACTTCTCCGCGGCGCACCAGGAAGAGGTTCTCTCCGGAGCCCTCCGCCACGAAACCGCGCATGTTGAGCAGGATGGCTTCGTCGTACCCGTCACGAACCGCCTCACGTTTCGCGAGCACGCTGTTGACGTAGCCTCCAGTTCCCTTCGCGTTCAGAACGAACGCCTGATGATCGAGCCGCCGCCACGACGACACCCGCACACGAATGCCCCGCCGCAGCCCCTCCTCTCCGAGGTAGGCACCCCAGCGCCATGCGGCAATCGCGGTGCGGGTCGGAACCCCGGTCGGGTTGAGACCGAGCGACCCTGCCCCCAGGTAGACGAGCGGACGGATGTAGGCAGACTCGAGCTCGTTCTCTCTGACCACCAGCCGTGCGGCTTCCATCAGCTCATCGACCGTCCACTCCAACTCGAGACCGTAGGCCCGTGCCGAGCTGTGCAGACGCTCCATGTGCTCCCTATGGCGGAACACGGCGGTACCGCCAGAGGTCTCGTAGGCGCGAATGCCTTCGAAGACCCCGGTGCCGTAGTGCAGTGCGTGAACAAGAACATGGACGGTGGCCTTCTCCCATGGAACAAGCTCGCCGTCCATCCAGACAAACCGTGACGTATCCATGGCCCTAGTTTTGCAGGTCGCGAGGCGTCAGGTGTTGGTCATACCATTCGATGTTGGATTCGAACCGGTCACGCCGGTGCTTGGGCCTGCCCGATCGTGGCCGATGAGCCGAACGCAGCTCGCCGTCGGTCCGGCGCCCCGGGCTACGCTGGCGAGATGCATCGAATCGTCGCATCCTGGTTCGGCTCCGGGCTCATACTCAGACGCCTACGCGGTTCCGATGCAGGTTCGGGAACGGTCGCGTCGACAGTCGCTCTGGTCGTTGCCCTTCTCCTACACCCCCTCGGATGGGGTGTGCAACTCGCAGCGGCGCTGGCCGTCACCGCGCTCTCCCTGTGGGCTGCCCGCCCGTTTGCCGAAGGCGACCCTGGATGGGTTGTCGTCGATGAGGCGGCAGGCATGCTGTGGGCGACGATCGGCATCGGAGGATGGGCGGCAGTCATCGCGTTCGTCGTGTTCCGCATCGCGGACATCACCAAACGCTTCCCTGGCGTGTCCGAAGCCGAACGCCTGCACGGCGCTCTAGGAGTCACCGCAGACGATGTTGTCGCGGGCCTCTACGGGCTGGCCGCCGGATGGGCGTTCTTCATCCTTCTGGCTTGACGATCGGACAGCTTCACCCGCTCCGTTTCAGGAGACGGACTCGGCGGCGGTCAGACGAACGATGGGGATCTTCTGCGCTGTCGCGACGGGGTCACCAGCGGGGTCGAACGGCACGTCCATGAGCCTGCCGAGCTGTCGGGCCGCTCGGGGATGTCGACGCGCATAGTCGGCCAGCACCTCGGCCCCTTCCTCCACGGGCAGCACCTGCGCGATTGCGGGAGTCCTGTGTCCGCGATGGTCGACAACCACCTCCGGGTGCGCGCGCACGTTGCGAAACCAGTCGGCGTGCTCCCCGTAGGCAGCCGCCACGAACCACTGCCCGGGCTCGTGCTTGACGACCTCGAGCACGACATACCGGCGAAGCCCGGATTTGCGGCCGATATGGGTCAGCATGAGAAAACGGCCACCCAGCAGCCAACCGAGCCTCGCCCGGTAGATGAGAATCGGAAAACGGCAGAGGGCTCGCAGAAGTCCGGACGGCGATCGATCCAGGTTCACCGCAGGTCCAGCTCGACAGCGACCGCCTCTCCTACACCCCTCATGGCCCGCAAGCCGTCCAGTTCCGCATCCGACATGCTGCGGTCGACACTCAGCGCCATCAATGCGATCCCCGGCTGATCTTGCGATCGTCCCAAGACCATGTCGGCGATGTTGATGTCGAGTTCTCCGAGGAAGGTGCCGATCCTGCCGATCATTCCCGGGATGTCCTGGTTGCGGATGATCAGCAGGTGGTTTGCCAGCGGAAGCTCGAGGGCGAACCCCAGTATCCCGGCGATGAGCGGACCACGACCGACCGTGCCGGCGACCGAGACGGTACGACCGGCCACCACCCCCGAAACCCGAAACACGGATTGATACCCGTGGGCCTCTTCAGAAGATTCCTCCTCCACCTTGACGCCGCGATCCGCCGCCATCGAGGGCGCGTTGACATAGGAGACCGGCGCGTCGCTGCTCCCGGCGAGTACTCCTTTGAGCACCCCGAAACGCAGGGGTCGAATCGGGTACTCTCCAAGACGCCCTTCGGCACGTATCGTGAGGACGCGCGGAAGGCCGCCGGCGAGCGCCACGAACACCTTGCCGAGATGCTCGGCGACTCCCAGGAAACGTCGCACTTCCTCCGAGATGTCTTGACCGAGATCAACATTGACCGCCGAGAGTACGAGTTCACCGTTGAGCGCGGCCACAACCGCTTGGGCGACATCGATGCCCGCGCGATCCTGGGCTTCACGCGTCGAAGCTCCGAGATGCGGTGTGAGTACGACCTGAGGCAGCTCGAACAAGGGGCTGTCGCGGAGCGGTTCCGACGCGTACACGTCGAGGGCGGCACCGGCGACCTTGCCCGATCTCACCGCGTCAGCCAGTGCCTCTTCGTCGACGATTCCCCCACGAGACGTGTTGACGATCCGCACGCCGTCCCGCATACGCGCGAAGAGGTCGGCGTCGATCAGTCCCTCCGTCTCCCTCGTCCGGGGGAGATGCACCGTGATGAAGTCGGCTTCGGCACACAGTTCTGCCAGATCGGTGAAGAGTTCGACACCTACACGGGATGCTCTGGCGGGCAGCACGTAAGGGTCATACCCGATGAGGCGCATCCCGAACGCCGCCGCCCTCTTGGCGACCAGCGTCCCGATGTTGCCCAGTCCGATGATGCCGAGCGTCTTGCCGTGCAGCTCGACGCCGCGAAATCGCTTTCGGTCCCATGACCCGCTTCGCAGCGCAGCATCCGCCTGGGCGACGTTGCGCGCCTGGGCCAGCAGAAGTGCCATCGTGTGCTCGGCAGCCGATACGGTGTTCGCCTGGGGCGTGTTGACGACGAGAACGCCCGCCCGGGTTGCAGCTTCCAGATCGATATTGTCCACGCCGATCCCTGCGCGGCCGATGACCCTCAGCTTCGAAGCTGCACCGATCATCTCCGCATCGACCTGAGTGGCGGAGCGAACAATGAGAGCGTCTGCTCCTCGGAGCCGTCGTGTGAGCTCCTCGTGATCCGCCCCAGCGGCCACATCTACCTCGGCGCAGGTGGCCAGCATCTCTAACCCTGCATCCGCTATGAGCTCTGCAACGACGATTCTCACAGCCGACATTCTTGCCGTTTGATGGCGCAAAACCAATATCGTGTCCTGCGATACCATAGAGTTGAGGAAAGAAGGCTCTCGAGGAGGTGGCGTATCAAGGCATGGGCACCCAAAATCATCGTTGCGGCAACCGATGGCTCCGCAGGCAGTGTTCGGGCTTCACAGGTGGCGGCCAATATCGCTCGGGCGTGGAGTTCCAAGCTCCTGCTCGTCACCGTGGTACGCCCCCCTGAGGGATGGTGGGGCATCGGTGGTGCACCACCGACCGCCACCGCGCTCACGAAGGCGCTGGACGAGGCGCAACAGGAGGCACTCGACTCGACGCTCGACGCTCTCGACCTCGACGGTGTCGACTATGAGACGGTCGAGGAGTTGGGTGATCCCGCTACGACGATCATCGGTTTCTGCGAGCAGAACAATGCCGATCTGCTCGTCATCGGCCGCCGCGGCGCCGGGCTGATCGAACGCTTCATCTTGGGATCGGTCGCCGACCGGCTCGTCCATTACGCTCCGTGCCCGGTCATGGTCGTACCGTCGTAGGTCAGAGCATCACGAACCGAAGCTCGGTCATCTCCCGCACTGCGAAGGCCGGGCCTTCTCTCGTGTTGCCCGACTGCTTCACCCCTCCGTATGGCTGCTGATCCGCACGGTAGGTCGGCACTTCGTTGATCAGGACACCCCCGAAGTGCAGCGTCCGGGCTGCTCGTAGGGCTTTGCTCACATCGTTCGTGAAGACGCCTGCGTGGAGCCCGAATTCGGTCGCATTGGCGATCTCGATGGCCTCATCGAACGTGTCATAGGCGATCGTCACCACCACAGGGCCGAAGACCTCCTTCGCGCACAGGTCTGTGTCGAGCGGAGCGTCGGCGACCACGGTTGGACGCAACAGGCCATTCTCGATACTGCCACCCGCAATGAGCCGCGCCCCTTCCGCAACGGCAGTACGAATCCATCCCAGTACGCGTTCGGTCTCGGCCGCATCGATCAGTGGGCCGACATCGGTCGCATCGTCCAGCGGATCACCGACGATGAGCGAATCGACGGCTTCGGCAAGAAGATTCTCGAGCTCATCCTTCACGTCCTTGTGAACGAGAATGCGCTGTGTGGAGATGCAGCTCTGCCCTGCATGGGAGAAGCCTGCGGTCCGCACCGCTGCGGCCACCTTGCCCAGGTCGACACCCGGTTCGACGATCACCGGCGAACTCGAGCCGAGCTCCAGCGACACCTTCTTGTGCGGGGCACGTGCCCGGATCTGCCATCCGACCGCCGGGCTTCCCGTAAACGAGATCAGCGCGGGGACCGGATGATCGACGAGGGCGCTGCCGACGGTTCCGCCTGGACCGGTGACGACCGTGATCCAGTCCGGGGGAAGGCCGGCTTCGATCAGCAGTTCAACGAGAGCGATCCCCGACAGCGGCGTCACCGATGCCGGTTTCAACACGACCGGGCAGCCGGCGGCGATCGCCGGACCCACCTTGTGGGCGACCAGGTTGAGGGGAAAGTTGAACGGGCTGATCGCGGCCACGACTCCGATCGGCACACGCATCACAAAGCCGATCTTCCCTTCACCGACCCCGGAAGCTTCCATCGGAATCATCTCTCCGGTGAAGGTGCGTGCCGTTGCAGCGGAGAATGTCAGCGTGTCGACGGCCCGCAGCGCCTCCGCCGTGGCGGTCCGGATCGGCTTGCCGGATTCCGCGGCAATCAGCTCTCCGAATTCGTGGACGCGGCCTCTGAGCAGTTCCGTCGCCCGCTCGAGGACACGGGCCCTCGCATGCCTGGGGAAATCATCGCGTGCGAGCGCCGCCGCCGCCGTCCGGCACGCGGAATCGACGTCGTTCGCGTCGCACAGCGGGACATCACCGATGATCTCCCCGTTGTACGGGTTTCGAACCTCGATGACGTCGCGCTTCATCGTTTGATCGCCCTGAGCAGTGCCAGCGACAGCAGACCGAACACGAGTCCCGCTGCGAGAAGGCTCACCGCTGCCGCGAGGTCCTCTGCGCCGACGGCATGGAAGACCGCCAGCCATCCCGTTACCAGCCCTGAAAGCACGGCGAACCATGCTGCAGTACCCAATGCGCGCATCTCTCTCCTCTCGTCACCCTGAAGCTTGGCAGATGTGAACTCTTCGCGTCACGGCGAACCCAGGGCTCGTAGGTACCCTATGGGTACCCCTGAGCCCTGGGTTCGGGGCTATTGGTCGGTGGGCTCGTACACGATCGTGCCGAAGAGCTCCTGGTTGACGCGTTTCTCTGCTGCGCGACCATCGGGCGAGAGCAGCCACTCGGCGAGGTCGGCGGCAGCTCCACGATTCGAAGCGTGCGCTACAACGATGAGGTGGTACGGGTTGACGAGCCGCGGGTCGTCCGATGACACCGGCACCAGCGAGAGTGTCGACGCGGCGGCGAGATACGCGCCGAGCTCCGCGAGCGTTGCGGCATTCTTCTGGTCTGCGACCTGGAGTGTGAATCCCATACCCTGACCGGTTTCGAGGTACCAGGGCCGGTCCGCGGGATTGATCCCGGCGTCTTGCCACAGCTCGATCTCCTTTGCGTTGGTGCCGGAGCCGTCGGCGCGGGTAACGAACGGGAAGGACCGCTGCGCGATCACGCGCAGGATCTCCTCGGGTGACCCGGCCAACCCGGAACCCGGAGGGGCCACGATCACGAATCTGGAGTCGACGAACGGCGCGTACCGAAACGCCAGCCCTTCATCGACGAAGCGCCGCTCCTGATCGGGAGCATGGGTGATCAGCAGGTCTGCGGATCCACGCCGCCCCAGCTCGAGTGCCCGACTCGTTGCATCGCCCACGATGCTCACCTCGACTCCGGGGTGCTCGGACTCGTACATCTCGATCACCGCATCGAGGAAGCCGGAGTCGACCAGGGTGGTACCGGCGGCGACGATCACCCGGTCCCCTCGGGCACACCCGACCAGCAGAGCTGCAATCACGGCGGCGGCGAGCGCCTCCTTCATGTAGGAACGATCCGCACGGCGGTGGCCTTCACGGCAACGGTGACCTCGACTCCGGGGCGAAGTTCGAGCGAAGCTTGCGCGCCGGGTGTGATGACAGCGACGACCCTCACACCGACGTCGACGATGATCTCGAGCAGCCGATCCACCTGTCGAACATCGACGACCGTGCCGCGCCAGTGGTTCTGGGCCGACCCTGTCGTCGCCGCACCCTCATAGATCGTCACGGCTTCGGCTCCGAACAGTGCCCTTGCAGACGAGCCTGAAGGCAGCGAACCGATGCCCCACACCTCGACCCCCCCAAGGTCGAGGGCGACGAGTGGATCGATCAAGCCCGAGGTGCGGCCTTCGAGAACGTTCGCCGTACCGATCACCGATGCCACCCTTTCGGTGACAGGCAGCGCGAAGACCTCCGCGACCGGGCCAACCTGCTGGATCGTGCCGTCGATCATGACCGCCACCGAATCTCCCATTGCTGCCGCCACATCACGGTCGTGAGTCACGATGACCACTCCGCGACGATCGAGTGCCGCTACGAGTTCGCGGGCGATGTCCATGCGATCTCGTACGTCGATCGCCGCCAGCGGCTCATCGAGCAGTACCCACGGCTCCGGTCGGGCAATGGTGCGGGCGAGGACGAGGCGCTGACGCTCTCCCCCACTCAACGTACCCGACCCACGTCTGAGCACATCCCATGGAAGCCCGAACCGCTCGACCAGTTGCCGAGCATGGGCCGTCTGCTCACTCGACAGTCCGAGACCCAGGTTGTGCCCTGCGCTTCCACGAAAGAGATAGGGACGCTGAGGAAGGTAGGCGGCGTCGAGAGCTGGACCCGGCAGCCGTCCGGCCAGTATCCGCAGCAGAGTCGTCTTTCCCGCACCGTTCGGCCCGAAGATCACCGCTCGGCCATCTGGATCGAGTATCAACTCGGGAACGGCGACAACGGATCCGTATCGCAAATTCGTCAGTACGTTCACGCGTCCCGCTCCTGCAGCCACGTCAGAGAGACGTTGACGACCAGCGCAATGGCCATCAGAACGATGCCGAGAGCGAGCGCCTCCCCGAACCGGGCCTGGCGGGCTTCTTGAACGATCGCAGTCGTGAGCACTCGTGTCTCTCCCCGGATGTTGCCACCGATGATCAGGACCGCACCCACTTCGGAGACCACACGTCCGAAGGCAGCCGCGACGGCTGCCGCGACACCGGGCCATGCCTCTCGAAGGACCACCTTTGCGCGGCGCACCTTCGACAGACGCAACGCCGCCAACTGTTCGTGAGCGTCGAGGGTCAGACCGCGGATGGCTCCGAAGGTGACACCGGCGGCGATCGGTATCGCCAGCATCGTCTGGGCGATCACCATCGCTGCCGGAGTGAAGATGAGACCCCACGATCCGAGTGGGCCTTCACGCCACAACAGCAGCAACAACAGAAGGCCGGCGAGGACGGGCGGCATTCCCATACCCGTGTTCACCGCTGCAAGGAGGAGCCTCCTCCCCCGGAATCGGCCGAGGCCAAGCGCGGCTCCCAAGGGGATGCCTGCGAGCACGCCAAGCACCGTCGCTGCTCCGCTGACGATCAACGTGAGCCACACGACGGCCTGCAGTTCGGCTCCAAACCGGCCGATGAGTTCTGCCGCCTGGCGGATCACGTCCGCGAGAAAGCTCATTGGATCTTGAAATACCAGAGCCAGGCGGCAGCGCAGATCACGGCCGCCCAGAAGGCGAGTTTGACGAGTTTCTTCAGCAGCCAGAAACCCACGAGCACTGCTGCTGCGATCCCGATGATCAGCGGCACGTTCTGCACGGAATGGAGCCTAATCACACTCGGCAGTCGGCCGTCGAGATCTGCGGGCTACCGGCTACTCGAGGACAACGGACGCGGGGGTGAGGCGCGGCACGACCCGATCCGCCGCGGCGAGATCTGCGGACCCGCCGCGCTGGACGGCCACGACGAACATTCCTGCCCGCTTCGCCGCCGTCACGCCCGCAGCACTGTCCTCCACGGCAACACAGTCCTCGGGTGAGAAGCCGAGCCGGCGAGCGGCCTCGAGAAAGACATCCGGCTCCGGCTTACCGGCATCGACCTCGTCCCCTGCAACCACGACTTGGAAGTAGCGATCCAGTCCGGTGGAAGACAACGACAGGGCCAGACGCCACCGAGAACTCGATGATGCCACGGCGAGCGGAACGTCGCGGTCGACGAGGGCTTCCAGCGTGTCTTCGACATCCTCGAAGGCCTCGAGTGACGCTGCGAACCGTCTCGAGATCGCTATGGCCAACTCCTCGGAGAAGGGGCGAGGCCGCGGCAGCGCAACCCGCCGGGCAAAGTGGTCGTAGGCGTCGGCTTCGGTACGACCGGTCAACACGTCGATGTCGGCGTCGCTGGGGGCCGTCCCGTATCGTGTGAGCACTGCACGCCACGCATCCCACGCAAGTGCTTCCGAGTCGACGAGAACACCGTCGCAGTCGAACACTACGGGGGTGGTCATGCCCTTGAACGCAGCATCTCGTTGGCGAGTTTCGGATCCGCCTTGCCTCTGGTCGCCCGCATCACTTGCCCCATCAGGAAGCCGAGCACCTTCATGTCGCCACCTCTGAGCCGCTCCGCTTCCTCAGGATTGGCAGCAAGTACTTCATCCACGACCGCCTCGAGTACGCCCACGTCACTCAACTGAAGCAAGTCGCGGCGCTCGGCCACCTCTCTCGGCGAGCCCTCGCCGTTCAAGACACCTTCGAGAACAGGCTTTGCTGCGCTGCTGGACAGGCTGTTGCCGTCGACGAGACCACTCAGCTCTGCGAGCGCCTCCCCGGTGAGTGACGTATCGGACGGCTTCTTGCCTTCTCTCCGCAAATAGGCGGTGACCTCACCGGTCAACCAGTTCGCCACGGTTCGGGCGCTGCCTCCCGCGTCGACTGCCGCCTCGAGGAGGCCTCCAAGACCCCCTGCCACGACCGTTGCAGCGGTGCCCGGGTCGAGGCCGAGGGCGATGTAGCGCAGACGTTGCCGGGCCGGCAGCTCAGGTAGCCCGTTCCGAATACGCTCGCGCCACTCGTCGGAGACCACCATCGGCACGAGGTCCGGTTCCATGAAGTAGCGGTAGTCGGAACTCTCCTCTTTGGACCGCATGCTGTGAGTCACACCCGCGGCCTCATCCCAGTGCCGGGTTTCCTGGCTCACCGGCATTCCGGCGTCGAGGAGCCGCTTTTGCCGTTCGATCTCAAACGTCAACGCGCGCTCCAGCGAGCGAAACGAGTTCATGTTCTTGATCTCCACTTTGACGCCGAGAGCTTCGGAACCCTGTGGGCGCAGCGAGATGTTGGCGTCGAACCTCATGCTGCCCTCCTCGAGCCTCGCATCCGAGACGTCGAGCGTCGCCACGATCTCCCGCAACTCCTGCACATAAACCCGAGCCTGTGCAGGGCTTCGAAGATCCGGCTCCGAGACGATCTCGACAAGCGGAACGCCGGCACGGTTGAAGTCCAACAGGGTGTAGTCGGCGCTCTGAATCCGGCCATCGCCGCCGACGTGTGTCGACTTCCCGGTGTCCTCTTCCATGTGCACCCTGGTCACGCCGATCCGCGCGACCTCCCCTTCCACGATGACGTCGAGGTGACCGTCGGAACAGATCGGAATGTCGAACTGTGAGATCTGGTAGTTCTTCGGCATGTCCGCGTAGAAGTAGTTCTTTCGGTGGAAGACCGACCATGGAGCAATCGTCGAATCCAACGCAAGACCAATCGCGATGATCCACTCGATGGCCTGCTCGTTGGGCACCGGCAGTGCTCCTGGCAAACCGAGACACACCGGACAGGTGTGCGTGTTCGGCTCGGCGCCGAACTCGGCCGAACATCCACAGAACATCTTTGACTGCGTCTTCAACTCGACGTGTGTCTCGATTCCGATGACCGCCTCGTAGCTCACGACGCCACCTTTCGAGACGGCAACGGCTGAAACTCCGCCAGACGCTCGACCTCGGCCGCAACCCTGAACAGCATGCGTTCCCCGAGTGCCGGCACCATCACCTGGAAGCCGATGGGGAGGCCCTTCGTATCCACACCCACGGGGACGCTGATCGACGGATCTCCGGCCAGGTTCGAAGGGATCGTGCAGATGTCGCTCATGTACATCGACAGGGGATCTTGCGTCCGAGCACCCAACGCGAATGCCGTGGTCGGGCTCGTCGGCGAGATGAGAGCGTCGATGTTCGCGTACGCCTCCGTGAAATCCTGAATCACGAGCGTGCGGACACGCTGTGCCTGTCCGTAGAACGCGTCGTAGTAGCCGGCAGAGAGCGCGTACGTGCCCAGCAGCACGCGACGGGTCACTTCCGGACCGAACCCGGCGCGTCTGGTACGGGCCATCATCTCTTCGACAGTCCCCCCGTCGACCCGGTTGCCGTAGCGAACCCCGTCGAATCGTGCCAGGTTCGCCGAGCACTCGGCCGGCGCGATCAGGTAGTACGTCGACAGGGCGTACTCGGTCGACGGCAGCGAGACCTCGACGATGTCCGCGCCGGCATCCGAGAGCCTGTCGACCAGTCTGGTGAACGCGTCGAGGACGTCCGGTTCGATTCCCTCACCGGAGAGTTCCCGGACCACCCCGATCCGAACGCCGGAGGCGCCTTCGTCGAGACCGGAGCGAAACTCGGGAACCTCTCCCCGATACGACGTCGCGTCCATGGGATCGTGCCCGATGATCGTCTCGAGGACGGAGACGGAGTCTTCCACCGTGCGGGTGATCGGACCGATCTGGTCCAGTGAAGACGCGAAGGCGATCAGCCCGTAGCGAGATACGAGCCCATAGGTTGGCTTCATGCCGACGACACCACAGAGCGAGGCAGGCTGGCGGATCGAACCTCCGGTGTCGGAACCGAGGGCGGCCAGGGCGGATCCTGCAGCGACGGTGACCGCAGACCCTCCTGAGGAGCCACCGGGAACCCGGTCGGTATCCCACGGGTTCCGACTGGGCCCGTACGCAGAGTTCTCCGTCGAGGACCCCATGGCGAATTCGTCGAGATTCGTTTTGCCGACGACAACGGCTCCGCCGGCACGGAGTCGTCCGACAACGGTCGCATCGTACGGCGGGATGTAGCCGGAGAGGACCTGCGAGCCGGCGGTCGTTTCGAGGCCTCTGGTCACCATGTTGTCCTTGACGGCGACGGGGATGCCTTGGAGCGGGCCGAGGTCCTCGCCCTTGCCGAAGGACTGGTCGGCCGCCAACGCAGCGGCGCGGGCACCCTCGTGGTCCAGCGTCAGGTACGCGTGCAACTCGGCCTCTGTCCGTGCAGCCTGCTCCCTCACGGCTTCGAGTAGTTCGACTGCCGAGGTTTCTCCGGAGCGCAGCAGGTCGGCTGCCTGCCGGATGGTGAGATCCGTCAGATCGGTCATCAGGTCTCCATTGCAGGCGGCACCCGGAAGTATCCGTCCTCGGTTGCCGGGGCCTGATCGAGGACGACAGAGCGCTCGAGAGAAGGCCGTGTCTCGTCCGGACGGAACGCGTTGACCATCGCAAGCGGATGGGCGGTCGGTCGAACGCCGTCCGTCGGAAGCTGCTGTACCTTCGCCGCGTGGTCGAGGATCACTCCCAGTTGATCCCGGTACCGGTCCAGTTCCTCGTCGGACAGATCGATGCGGGCGAGCCGCGCCACATAGGCGATGTCGATGTTGATGGGCATACGCCGATGTTAGGCAGCAACCAGAACACACCGCGCATCAGCCGCGGCTCGGATTCCTCAAGACCCGGAACCCAACATTTCTTCCAGAAGTGCCTTGACCTTGCGCCCAATCTCGTCACGTACCGCCCTGACGGCCTCGATGGACTGCCCGTGAGGGTCGGGAAGTTCCCAGTCGATGTATCGCTTCCCGGGGAAGTACGGACAGGCATCTCCACATCCCATCGTCACCACGACGTCGGACGCCTCGACGATGTCGTCGGTGAACGGCTTCGGAAACGCCTCGGAGATGTCGATGCCGATCTCGGCCATCGCCTCGACGGCCTGGGGATTGACTTCACTGCCTGGATTCGATCCGCCTGCGAACACGACCAGCCGATCCCCTGCGAGGTGTCGCGCCCACGCCGCCGACATCTGGCTGCGACCCGCATTGTGAACACAGACGAAGATCACCGCAGGTCTCGTCAATCCCTTGTCGAGGATCGAACGGGCAACGAGACGGTCCCGAACGAAACCCTCGAGATGCCCTTCGTCATGGTCACCGATCCCCTCGAGCAGCAACTGCGTCTCTTCGGTCAGGCGAGTGATTTCTGCAGGATCGACACTGAATTCCCCTGACAACCGATATCGCAACGATGCCTCCCTCTTGTGGCCTTCACGGTAACGGATCCTCTTCGAAGGCCACTAACGTGAGCGTCTGCATCACCGTGAGGCCAGACCGTGAACATACTCATCGCAGCAGCCGAATATACCCCACTGGCTCGTACGGGAGGCCTGGGAGAAGCCGTTGCCGGCCTTGCCGGCGCGCTGCGGCGTCTCGGTGTCGACGTCACCGTCGTCATTCCTCGTTATCGACATCTGGCCGATGCAGGGACGGCTGTTTCGAAACCGGTGCCTGCGCGCCGTATCGATATCGATGGGATCGGCGTTCTGGCACTCGAGGACCCCGAGGCATTCGATCGAGACGGTATCTACGGTCCGACGCCAGGGACCACATACGAGGACGAATGGTGGCGCTGGGGACGGTTCGCAAGGTTGGTAGGAGAACTCGCCGCAGGTTTCGATCTTCTGCATGTTCACGATGGCCAACCGGCTCCGGCGGCACTCCTCACCGACACACCCTCCGTCCTGACCGTGCACAACGCCTCATACCCGCTGCTCGGCCCCCTGAAGGAATCCGCCGACGTCCTCGGCGTTCATCCCCGTCACCGTCGCCTGGGGGGATCGCTCGAGTGGTACGGGCAGGCAAACTATCTCAAGGCGGGCCTCGTCGGCGCGAGCAGGGTCACCACGGTAAGCCCTTCTTTCGCAACCCAGATCGCGTCCGACCTCGAGGTGACCGCAGGCCTGAGCGAGGTGATCCGATGGCTCGATCACCCGGTGCGTGGGATCCTCAACGGGATCGACGATTCCCGCTGGACGCCGTCCACCGATGCCGCCTTGCCGGCGCCGTTCACCGCCTGGAGGCTGCGCGGACGGGATGAAGCGAAGTCGGCGCTCCTGGACACGGCAGGTCTGGACGAGGGTTTCCTGCTCGGGAATGTCGGCCGGATGACCGACCAGAAAGGCCTGGGTCTCCTCGACGACGATCTCGATCGCCTCGTCGATGAGGGGTTCCGATTGATCCTCGTAGGGAATGGAGAACTCGACGAGATAGTGGACGGATGGGCGGCCAGGCACCCGACGGCCGTCTGGCACAGCCCGTATGAGGAGTCGCTCTCCCGGCTCGTCTTCGCCGGCTCCGACGCCTACGTCATGCCATCACGATTCGAACCCTGCGGCCTCGGACAGATGTATGCGATGCGGTACGGCAGTCTTCCGATCGTTCGGCTGACGGGGGGTCTGGCCGACACGGTCATCGACATCGACGAAGTACCGGACGAGGCAACAGGTTTCGGCTTTCGCCTGTTCGACCCTCGGGAGCTGACCAAGACGATCCGACGTGCCCGCCGTATCCACGATCACCGCCGCGGCATCTGGAGGGCCATGCAACGCAGGGGCATGCAGCGAGACTGGTCTTGGGATCGCGCTGCCGGGGAGTACATGGACGTGTACCGGGCTGCCATCGATCTCTGAGCATTGCCCCTTCCCGTGGGAACGGACTTGGGTAACAATGGCATCGTGTCGACGCGGGAGGAAGAAATGGCCGTGTACAAGGTGATCGAGCTCGTCGGAACAAGCCCAACATCGTGGGAGGAAGCTGCAGCCAGCGCAGTCGCCGCAGCATCGAATTCGCTGCAGGACCTGCGCGTCGCGGAGATCGCCGACCTCGACCTGCAACTGGGCGAGCAAGGTCAGGTGGTCGCCTATCGGGCCAAAGTGAAAGTCTCGTTCAAGTACCACACCGGCTAGGAG